>NZ_CAKJTR010000079.1:0-17392 GCF_917627355.1 Protofrankia sp. Cj3
CTAGATAGCCCGACCCAGACGCAAAGTCGCTTTCTGCATCGTTGATTGTGTGTTATTCATGGATTGGTGGCCTGCGGGTAGATACACTCCGGCCGCGACGAGCGCGCAACCCCTGCTTCCGCTGATCCCGGGCAGGGGTTGCGCCTCCCTTCCAGAGGTCACGCGACTAACTGTCTCATTTCATTGTTGACTAATTGATCAAATTGTTATTAATTCTAATTGTTGCCCGATAAAGGAAGTCGGGCGATGTTTCACCTCGGCATTGTCGAAGGGATCAGCGGTGAAAATCAGGAGAGTAATCGGTGCGGGTGCCGTCGCGTTGGCGATGACTACCACGGCACTGGTCGTCACGCCGCAGGCTGCGTCCGCCGCGACCGGTGGGTGCAACGGCGCAAGCTGCAACGGGCTCGACCCGTCCGGGCGGTGCGACGGTGACGCCATCACTGTGGCATCCAAGGCGGTGACCGATGGTCAGTTGGACCTGCGGTACTCGCCGTCGTGCGTGGCCAACTGGGGCCGGTACACGCCGTACACCAGGGACGCGAGCTTCTTCGCCGCGCAGGGCAAGGGCATCTACGCGCGGGTGACCGCGTGGAACCCCGGCGGGCCGAGCTACGGCACGGCCTACCACGCGCCCGGCGTCTACGGTTCGAGCTGGTCGCAGATGGTGGACGGCCGCTGGACGGCGTGCACCGGCGTCGAGGTCGTGATCACCGGCAGCAACGGCGACTACGACTCGCAGGGCTGGAGCTGGGGGCCGTGCTACTGACCCTGACCAGGTGAAGACCAACCACAGTGCGAGGGGGCCGGATGACCCCGGCCCCCTCGCACGCACAACACAGAACTTAAACAAGGGTTGATATGAACTACAAGCAACACGCTTTGAAACTGCTCGGCGCAGCCGCACTCACGACAGCAACTTACTATGTACTCGGCAAGCTATTACCGCATGACATGCTTCCCGCCTTCCAAGACGGCTTAGGAACCCGAGGCGGCTTCGTCGTGGCAAGCCTCGTTCTTTTGGCAACGATGGTATGCGCGGGAATCCCGGCTTGGTTCCTACTGCGCTGGCAGCACGTGCGTAATGCGACCACTCTCACGCTCACCGCCACGGTGATGGCCTACGTTCTTTCCTACGCGCTGACAGGCGTGGCCGTCTCGCTGCTTGGCTGGTGGGCTTGGCTCGCGAGCCAGTTCATGTTCATCCTCGTCGCTTTCCTCGTAGCCGATCTAGCGGTGAACCGCCAGAAACCAGCTCCGGCGAAGTGATCGGAAGCCTCATCGCATTACCTGATCTCGACTGAGTGCGCTCGTTTGTGCTGAAAGGTGTCCCCTCGAATGGCGGCGGCTGCTGCAGCCAGTAGCGTCAAGACCAGCGCCGATCCGATGATAATGAGGATCTTCTTTCCCTTCACTTCGTCCCGCCTTGCCCGAGCTATCTGCGTCGGTACTCCTTGCCGTAGTGCTTGACGACGTACTCCTCAAGCGCGTCCTCGATGATAAGCCAAGGCCGACGCCCCTCGATGAACGTCAGGTCTCGCACGACCTGGGTGTGTCGCGACGGGTACATAGCAAACCCACGGTTGGTGGGCTGTTCGCTGGTGTCCACGGGAGTGATGTAGACGGGCCGTTCGGATGAGGACGCCATCTTCGGCTCGGCCGCGGTTGTGTCGTGCTGGACGGCTTCCACGGGCGCGCGGGCGGCGGTTGGTTGTGTCGGAGCTACGGGTTCGGTCAGCGTGGGCTTGGATGCCTCGACATCAACCTGCGGGATGCGTGCGCGTGGTTCAGCCGCCAGCGCCTCTGCACGCAGCTTCTTGAAGTCCTTACTCATGGATGATGATCTCCGCGACCCGGTTATAGGCTTGGGCGGCTGGGCTCCCGGGTTCATAGAGCACAACCGGTTGGTGTAGTTGCTCGGCTTCGTCGACGACGGTGGACTCGGGGATGATCTGGTCGATCATGGCGTCGAGGTACTGCTGTTTGACGCCCTCGAACACCGCTCCCGAAGCGTTGGTTCGCTTGACCCTCGTCACGAGAATGCGAGCGCGACGGAGGTTCGGGTTGTAGCTGTTGCGGGCACGCTCGAACGCTTCCCATGTCCTTGTGATGCCGTCTTCGGTGTACGCGGACGCCGCAGCGGGGATCAGCAACTCATCCGCCGCTGCCAGGGCGTTGATGGTCATGAAGTTCAACGACGGTGGTGTGTCGAAGATGATGGCGTCGTACTCCGCCTCAAGCGGCGCGAGTACCGCGCGTAGTGCGTGTGACGGGTCGGGCTGGCTCGGGTCGGTTCGCTGAAGGGTCATGCCCTTCTCTGTCTTCGATAAGTCCGCGTGCGCCGGAAGCAGGTGAAGCCCTGGAACGTCTGTCTCTAACACCACCGTTGCGGGGTCACGGTCAGGATCAGCAAACAGATCGTTGAGCGTCGCGGGAAGTACTGACGGACTCAGGCCGAGTCCCTTGGTGGCGTTGGCCTGTTCGTCCAGATCAACGAGCAGAGTGCGATGCCCCATCACTGCGAGAGCCGCCGCTAGGTTCTTGGCGGTCGTGGTCTTCCCTACCCCGCCCTTGTGGATTGCGATGACTATCTTCTTAGCCACGCCTCATGCGATCCACGCCGATGTATTTCAATTGATGGTCTAACATATCTCCTTTGAATATACACACTCTAACGCGAATGCACAAACTCCAACGCTCTAGAATTCTAGAGCTCTAGAGTTTGCTCTTGAATTCTAGAACACGCACGCATATAATTGATCATGTAAACATGAGGCCGCATGATGGCGAATCAAGAAACAACAGTCAGCAGGGATGAGCTACTAGGGCGGATCGCCAAGGCGTTTGTTGCTCAGCGCCTCGCCATTGACCCGCAAGCCTGGCCGCTAACGCATGACCGGGCGTGGGTGAGTCTTGCTGCACGTCTCCTCAACGCGCCGGGAAGCACACTCGCGCGGCGACCTCTCAAGTCGAGGCTCGCAACACCTCTGGCACATCAATACGTAAATGGGGGATCTTCAAAATGAATACGAATCAAACTATCGCGCCAGACGTAGAAGTGGTGAAGTACAGCACTCAGCTCCCACCGGCGTTGATCAAGTGGGTTAAGCGTCACGCTCTCGATCACGACACCAAAGACTATGAGGTCGTACGTGCAGCCGTCGAACTACTGAAGGCCGCCGAGGAGCAGCGCACGCCGCAAGCTGTTGAGCTGCTACCAGTGTAGCGGCAGGTTTCCTGAAAGCAGGTAAGCCAGAAACCCTGATTACCTGAAAACCCGCCAGCCCGAACACTATTTGATACAGCCGAACAGAGGTGACGCGAAAGCATAACCTTGTCACATCGGAACCGTTGCTTTATATTCATAAACAACTAACGTTCCTCGCTTTGTCGTTATCGCTCGGCACGTTAGTTACCAGTCGGGGTATCTGGCGGTGCTCAATTCAACACAAAAACGTTGACGAGGATGAGCGCTTGGTTTACTATTGTCTTAACGACAAGCAGGAACGCAGAGCCCCGAGAGGGGCTTTTCTTTTTGCCAGAGAAGAGTCTTAGCAAGTCCACCACACTACCGCCGCGCGGCGAATCATTACTAACAACAAACAAGCACCCTAGCTCGTTGAACCGAGCCGTCTTCGACGTGCCTTCGAGCAGCGAGCGGGTCACAGGAGAATATCGCCGTGGAGCAGATTAACCACACACTCAGGCAGCGCTATGACGCGCTCGCCAGGCAACGAAACCAAGTCGACAACAAACAGCCTGCTAGTTCTATAGAAGAAACAGTAAAACCCTCTAGTTCTTCTATAGAACTACCGGCAGTCATTGACGATCTGATCGACAACAAGATGTATCGCAACAAGTTCAAATCGTTGATCCGTCGAGGTCACTTACAAGACCTCTTAGAGCTGGCCGAGCTGGCCGCTAAAAAGGACAAGCCAAGTCATTGGTTTTCGATGGTCACGGCTAAACGCCGATGGGAGCAGACACTCAAGTTCCTCGCCAAAGCCCGTGAGATCGCGCGTACGGCCGCCGAAGTCATCAAACGCCTTCCCGTACCGTCTGACGCGGTAAACGTCGTTTACAAAGCCTGCTGGCGCGTGAGCGGGCACGCTGTGCGGCTCGCCATCACGGCGGCCGAGACTGGACGTGACCCGTTCAAGTACTTCGCGTGGCTTGTCTGGAAGGGCCACGACAAGCAGCCAACAGGGGCTACCGCGTAGCGACCACCGCACAGCGTGAGGTCGGCCCGATCAAGCATCACCGCCGGCTGCGCGAGAGACTGCCAGGTTCACAGGCCCCGCTGCCGTGCTGATGGTGGTGACGACTTCACCGCGATCGCGGCGCACCGATAGTCGGCACTACTTCCTGCGCGAGCGTACGCATGTTCGGTGCGGTCATCACCGTTCCCAACACCACCAGCAAGAGGAAGGCCAGTAACACGATACTCTGTCCTTCCATAACGGTCAGACTCGCGGTCTTGTGGCGCTCGGAGGTGATGATGTAGCGCTGGACATGACCGCGCGTCCGGTCGTCGTAGTCCCGGCCGATATTAAGGAGCACCAAGTGAAGACGCTTGCGCAGGTTCAGCATCACGTCGCGCGTCGAGCTCGACGGCCTGCTTACGTTCGTGGTCTTTGGTCGCCGTGAACACCCGCCACGCGACAACGACCGTCACGAGTCCGCCGACGATCGCACGGCACACGTGGACGGTTCCTCCTCCGGTCGGTGCCGGCGCGACCTACGCTGTACGAACCCCTTCAGCCGAGTAGGAACCCAATGACCAGCCGCCAGCCCGACCCCCGCTCGCTCAACTTCGCCGGTGACGTTGATGAGCACGATCAACCGTTGCCCATGACCGTCGAGGTGCTCCAGGCCCGCACCGCGAAATGGCCGATGTCTACGAACACCCCGTATGACGTGGCTGGCCTCCTGGCACGCTCCCGCCAGATGTTCATCGACGGCTACTACACCTACGAGAACTTCATGGACGCGGCGACCCGAAGCTTGCAGGCGGTCGAAGCGGCCTTGCGGGTTCGGTTCGACGCCGACAAGAAGGTCGACTTCTTCAAGCTGATCGAGCGTGCCCGTGACGAAGGTCTGGCAGATGCAGCTACCCATGACATCCTCCACACCGGACGACAGCTTAGGAACAGCCAGATTCACGCCACCCGCCAGGCGGTGGTGACTCCGGTGATAGCGGCGAACATCATCCGCACGTCGCACCTGCTTGTTGCCGAGGTCTTCGACAAGCAGCCGTAGAGCTATGGCTGCTTCAGCTCGATCTCTTCGCGAGCGAGGTTGAACGTGATCTGAAACAGATCAAAGAACCCCTGCTGTCCAACGATGCCGTAAGGCTTGTCATCGAGCGCTTTGGCGAACCCGGCTTGTGCCTCGAAGGTGAGGCCAGCAACCTCGATGGTGATCGGGTGGATGTAGAAGTCTTGCGGTTCGCCAGTTGCGCCCATCATGGTAGCCATGCGGCCATGCGTAGGGTCGATGCCCAAGTACTCGCCAACCTGGTACCCGAAGATATTGAGGTCTGCACCCGAGTCGATGAGGACTTCGTAGTCAAGGATGTTCGCGCCGTGGTGCAAGGCGATCGGGATGACGGGCCGCAGGATGTCATCTGAGTACCGCGCGTAGCGGAAGGTCAAAGTCTCGTCTCCGCGCCACCTACGAAGTAAGTGAGCCGCTTTGGTACATGCATGAGAATCGGCCTGCTGTGCCCGAGCATCTTTGCTTTGTCGGCCGCTTCCTTGAGTGACGTGCCTGACGCAATGACGGTCTCCTCGTCCTGTTTCAGGGCGACCCAGAGACCTTTGTAGCGCCCGTAGAGCTTCTTCCAATCTTTAGCCATATTCAGTTTTCCTTTATAGACATTTTATCACATATCAGTTACGAGGAGGCAAGGACTGTGCGGTGCTTATCGGCGGTACTTCATGCTGGACGACTCGCGAGCTCGGCGCAGTCATCACCGTGCCCAGCATCACCAGCAAGAGGAACGCCAACAACACGATGAGCTGACCGTCCATAACGGTCTGGCTTCGAGCCTTCCGGCGCGTCTTCTTCCGCTGCGCGGGCGTCACTGTGTAGCGGACAACCTGACCGCGCTGCCGGTCGTCGTAGTCACGGCCGACACCGAGAAGACGGAGGCGAAGACTGGTGCGCCGGTTCATGCGGCCTCCTGAGCGGCGAGATGCGCTTGGGCTTCTTCCCATGTAACAAAATCTTGATCGCACGGCCCTACGCAGAAGTACGGCATCTCCGTGTCCTCAATACCAGCCGTGCGAAGCATGTGCTCGTCTTGGATTGGCTGACCGAGGTTGTCTACCTCAGCATTGGCTATAACGACGACCCGCAAGTCGTCTCGCGTGCAGACTTGCTGCTCAGTGTTTGTTATACTTGGCATAGAGCCTCCTTCTGTTTGGTTTAGTCGCTGAGCGAGGAGGCTTTTTGTTGCCTTCTCTTACCTATAATTATCCTCCTTTCACCCCTAAAGATCAAGTATTTCACCTCTGTTATCCACGGCTTTATGGCGTACTTCCAAAGACCTGAACCCAATGACAGTCCCAACTCAAACCGAGGCCCACGACATTCCACCTCGGGCTGAGAATGTTGCTACGATGACCATCGCTCGACATCCAAGATTCATGAACTTTCTGACCACTGGACTGTCCATGCGCAATGTTTTCACCGACTGACCAGCCGAAGCCAGCGGCGGCCGTTCTGTCCCACGGTTTCAAGCCCTCGGGGTTGTCGTGTCCATAGAAGTTGCGATGGTGCATATCGAAGGCGTGCCGTTGAGCGACCTCATCAAGGATGGGGTGACGTTCCAACCTCCACAGGCCGTTTTCCTCGCGTGCCCTGTTGAGCCAGTAGAGCACGTTCTTTAGCTGGGACAGGTGGTAGTCAACGAGTGGCAGCGGCATGGCTAGACCTCCATCAGCGAAGTCGTGAACTCATCGAACGTGCAGACTTTGAATAGTTGGCGGGCTTCCTCCGGGCCGCCTTTGATGACTTGCTCGATCATCTGCGCGCGCTGCGCGTCGGGTACGACGAACAGCACGAGCGGGTAGACCTCGGCGGGGTTCCACTGCTGGTAGGCCCGCCAGTAGCGCACGCACTTGTCCTGGATCGTGTCGGCGTGTTCTGTGCCTCGATCGACCTCAAGCCAGTACGCCAGTTCATCGCCGCTGCCGCGTTGGCCGAAGCCGAGCCGCATCACCGCGTCGGGGGTGAGCTGGATGGTGCCGACCTTCACGTGAGCGGCCGGCTCGGGCTGGAAGTCGAGGACTTCAAACGCTCCCGTGCGGGCGGTTTGGTTGAGCCGAACAAAGCAGTCCGCAACCGCTAGGGCGTGAAGGTTGGCCGCTCGTGGTGCCCAGTAGTCGCCCTGCTTGTTCGTCAGCTTCCACCCCGCGCGGCCGAGCTGGTAGACGAACTGGGCCGAGCCGCCGCCCACTCCGCCGCGCGGCCGTTCCAGGCGGGCGAGGTGTCGGCTGGTGGTCAACCGCTTCAAGGTGCGATCGAGCGGGGTTGCTGACTGGAGGTTCCAGAAGTGCATCTCTGCGATCTGTTCCGCACTGAGTTGTCGGAAGCGAGCCACGTCCAAGATCACCCGGACATCCCGCGCGGGGAGCGAGCGAGTCAAAGACGAGGGAGTATGCCGCTCGCCACTGCTGCCGTTTGCCCTGGTCATGGCCGTTTTCCCTGTGGGGCGACACACACAGCGACGCACACGCTTGATGGGTGGTGTCCTCCGGTCATGGTTCGTTCTCCTTGATCTTGTTACTTGATGTCCTGCTGGCTGTCGTCGAGCGCGGCGGCTTCCTCGGCAAGCAGCGTTCGCCGTACCTTGCGGCCGTAGTCGCGGGTGCCTGCCACGCGATCGAGCTTGGCCCCTGATGGGGTGCGACCTTGGGCACCTTCGGCCGCCCAGTGGTCGCGCATCTTCTTCTCGGCCGCACCCTTGCTCTCGTCCCGCTGGACGGGGACGAGTCCCAAGATGACCGGCGGGACGGCCGAGACAGTCACGACCACCAACCACCCGCTGCTGACGCTGGTCAGCGAGGTCACGCCCGCCGAGGCGAAGAAGTGGTACGCGCCGTTCCCGGTCACCGACAAGCCAATGGCGCCCACAGCGTTGGATCGGGCGTACTGCCTGACATGCCCCGTCGCGGTGTTCCGCAACCACACCCGCGTAGCCGTCACGGCGTAGGCGTCGATCGCTATAGGCAGCAGCCACGCGAGTTTGAAGCCCAAGACTTCGCCCGACACGCCTGCCAACTCTGCCAGACCCGACAACGTGGAGAACGACAGCACCGCCGCCGCCACGGCAACCGCCAGCATCCCGACGTACGTTGAAAGGTCGCGTCTGGCGGTGTTCATGACGAACCCTCGGCCCGCCATTGATCGGAGAGGATCTGGTTCACAGCCTTGTACCAGCCCTCGGCGTACTGGGTGGCAAGCTCTATGTGGTCAGCCGCGAACTCGGCCCATCGTTGGTTGGCGTCTTCTACCTGCGAGTCAGCCAGGGGGCTCAGCGATTCACCACCGAGACGGTCAACGTCGTCGAGCTGCCGAAGCAGCGAGTCCACGCCACGTTTCAGGTAGGCCACGCGGTTCACAAGGTCATGCATCGCACGCGACATCACGTCCACTTCCTCTTACCAACCGGTGGGCGAGGCCCGTTCGTTGAAGCGCTGCCACCCACGTTGCGGCGCGCTGCGATCTCGGCTTCTACTTCCGTGACTGGACGGCCGAACTGTTCGCGGGAGCGTTGGACGGCTTTGAGTGCACGGCCGTGGCGTGCCCTCAGCGGCAAAGTGGTCAGCGTCATCGGGCCGCTTACGCCGTCCGAAGTAGCCAAGCGGGTGATCGCCTCGAACTGGCGCAGGTGCTCAAAGTCGCTTTCACTTACCCGAGAGCCGAAGTGGCGGGTGAAGAAACGTGCCTCTTCGCCGAGAGCTTGAAACACGAGTTGGCTTCTGACGTTGTTGGCGACTGCGGCTTGAAGGTCTCGGTCTAGCTGACCGGTGTGCTGGTACATGATGGTTGCCGCCAAACCGAGCCCGCGGGCTTGGGCGAACATATCGCCGGGGCTGACGGGCAGGTTCATGAAGCGGTGGAACTCATCGACGTAGAGGAACGTCGGGTTATTCGGATCGGCAGCTCCGGCCTTGACTTCTGACCACAGGGCGTTGAGGAAGATGGAGCCGATCAAGCCCTCGACTTCATCGCCTTGACCGGCCAGGTTCACGAGCACGATCTTCTTCTTTTGAATGGCCTCCCGTAGGTTGAAGGTGGATGTGCTCTGGCCGAAGATGTTTCGCACCTCTCGGCGGTTGTTGAGCTGCCAGGCACGGGAAAGCAGCGGGCCGAAGAACATGGCGCGCTGATCGCGGCTCATGTTTTCGACCTCTTGCCAGAACTCGGCCAGCTCCTCGATGTGGCTCACGCCGCGTATCAGGTTGTCGCTGAACTCAACCTGGTTGGCCCGAGGGATGCAGAGCGGCGTTAGGTCGGCAAACGTCATCGGATGCGTCGCGTTCTTGCTGAGCATGAGGGTCAACACGGCGTGGTACAGAGTCTGAGGTACGCGGATGCCTCGGCCGCCTTGGCGATCGAAGGAGGCGAAGAGCTTTTGGAGATTGGCGGCGACGATCTGTGGGTTTCCTTGCAGGATGTTGAAGCCCACAGGAAAACGGGAGTCGCGCATGTCGATGGCGATCACGTCGTTCACGCGCTCTGGCGTGACGGTATCGAGCGCCAGATCAAACAGCTTGCCTTGTGGGTCGAGCAGGAAAACGCCGTCTCCGTTCGTGATGTTTTGGGCAATGAGATTCCCGGCAAGTTCCGTCTTGCCTGATCCGGTACCGCCGACAATCTGAAGGTGCTTCAGCGACTCGCGCGCCGAGAGGGCAATGGGCCGTTCGTTACCCGGCATGGTGCTCCGGCCGAGTGTGCGCCCATCCCTCGGTACCGCCTCGGTCGCTGGAAGGTGCCGCGTACGACCAGCAGGCAGGCCCGCCACGTGTGGCTGCCCCAACGGCCAGGCCGACAAGCTCACCAGCTCGGTAGCCGAGAGCTGGACAGGGAAGTGCAACGGCGCATGGGCTGTTACGATGTCGGCTCCAAGATCCCCGGTGAACGGGCGTCGCTGGAATCGAGTAGTTCCGGTGTGCGTGGTGGCGAGCGCCATTTGAACCTGCTTCATAAGGTGCTCGGCGCGTTTCTTGTGACCCGCCTTGACAGCGATCCGCAGTACGGCACGGACGTTTGGTTCTGTGAGCTTCTTCCGGCGCGCTTCAATTTCGGTGCCACCCGCCAAGGTGTTGCCAGTGAATACTCCGCGCAGGCTGAACATCGTGGACTGCACGGGCTTCTCTGTAGCGGGCGGGTTTCTGCGTGGCATTGGCACGATGAGCGTTTGAATGACGATGGTCTCGTCTTCGCTGAGCGCCTGGAGGCTTGAAAGGATGCTGGCGGTTACCGCCTCTGGGTTGCTGATATTTAGCGGCATGTTGGCGTTCTTCATGCCAAGCTCGCGCGTCAGCGTCCAGGCATCGTCTAGTAGTTCATGGGTGATGTCGGCGTGGATGCCTGGCACGTGTGTGCGCAACTGCCCGATGATGTAAGCGGCGCGTTCTACCGGCATTCGTAGCCGATGAGCAAACCCGCGTGCCGTGGCGACCAACTCAAGTGCGATAGTCGCTACCTCGGCCTTGCGAACTCCGTTGTTATGTATCGCCCCGGTAATTGATTCGATCCAGCGCAAAACCTCGGGTGCACCAAGGTTGGACGGGAAAGCCAGCTCGTATGTGTTGAGGCGTTCGCCCCATGCCCGCTGTTGTTCGCGCATGTTAAACAGTCCAATAGCTAAGTCGTAGAGAGTAGCGATTGGCGCAAGAGCGTTGATAGTGAGTGCAGGCGCAAGAGTCACGATTAAAATTTTCGCACACTTGCGCCGAGAATTATGTTGTAGTATGCGCCGCACTTTCTCAGAATGACCACGGCGACAGGGTCGAACTAACCAAAGCCGACCCCTGCCACCGCCTTGATGCCTCAGCTTTCGAGCGACGCCCGGTAGAGCGCCATCTTGTCGTCAGGGATACGGCCCTTGTCGTTGACCTCGTGGCCGTTCTCGCGCAGCCAAGCACGCGCCTTGGTCGTCTCCGATTCGCCGGAGCCGGCCGCGGTGCGCACCGTGCCCGCCTTGAAGAACGGCTCCAGAAAGCCGACGAGCTTGCCGTAATTCTCCTCGGACAAGTCGATAGCCACGGTGCGGCTGTCGAGCACGAGCTTGTGCGGCTCGGCTCCCTCCGTGCCGTCGAGGTCGTCGACGCGGTAGTTCTTGATCGCCATGACTTCCTCCTCGGTTTCTTCAGGATTTTGTGTGCGCCAGTTCGGCTTACACAAAACTTGTGTATCTATCGTCGAAGCAGTTGCAGCGCCTCGATCAGCTCGTTCAGCTCTCGCTGTCCAACCATGCTTCTGAACTTGGCCCGGTTCTTCGGCTGTGCGTGCTGAGCGATGTACTTCGCCATCGGCAAGGCCGACTGGAGAAGCATCGCCAGGATGGTGAATATCCGTTCCGCGCCTGGACTGAGTTCTTGGTTTGCCATATTCACCTCCTCAATCCTCGAAAGATGAACATGTAGATCGCACCCAGTACCACAACCGTGAGGATCATCCAGAGGAACGGCTGGATCAGCCACCACACCAGTCGCGCGCCCAAGGCCAGGAAGAACAGAAACAGCGCTGCGGCGTATGCCTTAGCCAGGCCACTGCTGAACTTCCCCGGCGGCCGGAAGTTGTCCATGAGTCACCTCACCCTCGATGTAGTTGGGGTGCTGAGCCGCGATGTCTTCCATGCGCTCCGCGGCTTCCTGGAACGCGATGTCCAACTGGCGCAGTGCGCGGCGCTTGTGAGCCCGGATTACCCAGAGATCGCCGTACATCTTGAAGGCGACGACCAAGCTGGCCACCAGGACCACGAAGCCGATGCCACCTACGGCGTACGGCCAGTAGTTGGACCAGGCCCAGACCACGGCCTTCACGGCGAAGTAGATAGCGAGTACTGGAGCGACCAACACAAACACGATGGCCGCTAGGACCCCAACCGCGCCGTCGATCAGCTCATCCATCAGGACCGCCTGCCGATCTTCTGACCAATGTTGATGCCGGTCATGGCGAACGCGACAAGCTCTTGAGCCAGCAGCTCGTTACCCAGCTCGCTCGTAAGCCGGCCGAGCATCATCCGCTTCACGTCGAGCTGAGCCGTGTACTGCATGAGCTGGTGCGTGTAGTCGGCCAGCCCATCGGCGTAGGTGAGGGCCACCTCGTTGTTGCGGAGGGCTTCGGCTACTGCCGCGGTGCGCTTGAACACTTCGTACATCCGGTCACCTCCTTGTCTGGTTAAAACGGCCGTTCAACCCGGCTGGAGTGCCAGGTCGGTTCGGTGCATACCAAGGTAGAACCGCTCCAAGTTGATGTCAAGCTAGAGTGAGTCCAGGTTGGAGTGATGCCAACTTGGAGTGGGTGTAGGCTGACTGGTCGTGGTGGACCTTGGCTCCAGGCGACGCGCAGCAAAGACCAAGCGACTGCGAACAGAGACGGCGCTCGTGAACGCAGCGCTGGAGTTGCTGCGCGAGCACCGATGGGAAGACATGACCATGGAAGCTGTCGCGCAAGAAGCAGGAGTGAGTGTCGCGACGGCGTACAACCACTTCAAGTCGAAGATTGGTCTCGCCTACCGCGTCAGTGTTCAGAGGGCCGAGTTTCTGAAGGCTGAAGCAGCCAAGAGTGCAGAGCGCGATCCACACGAGTCAGTGACTCGGTACGTCGGTCTCGTCGCCAACTTCTTGATTGGCGATCCGCTTGTTTTTGGCACTCTCCAGAGGGCGATTGAAAGGCAAGAGTTCGCTAGGCAGCCTGATGACTCGTCCCTGATGCCCCACTTGGACAGCCCCTTTGTCGAGATCATCAAGGATGGGCAAGAGCGTGGCGTTTTCCGGTCTGACGTCTCAGCCGAAGACGTAGCCGCTTACCACATCAACGCACTGCTGTTGAGAAGGCTGGCCAAACTGTCGGAAGATCCTGAGGAGACGGCGGCATTTACGCTTAGCCAGCTTTTCCCAGTGCTTGAGGCGCAAGAATCAGGCACTGCCGAGCCGATCAGATGAACCATTCGTCCGTCGGGACCACTCACTCACACAAGCCAACTATCTGATTGCATTTATTTCATAAGTATGTTATAAATTACCTATTGGTGGCCAATTGGCCCCATGTGTGCTCAAGGCGTACTCTGCACGCGCGTAAGCGGGATTCACTCTCGACCTCTAAGGGGTGCGATGGATTCCGACAAACAAGCGGCTGAGCGTCTGCAAAAGCTCAACCGCTACCTAGAAGAGAAGAACAGGCGCTTGAACGCCCTGATTCAACTCTGTGCGCAACATCCCGTCTGGCCGATTGAGGCAATGGTGCGGGAATACAGCGCCGCACTCGACGTTACTGATGAGCGGCTCTGGACAGAACAAGGCCACGGCACAAACGCTGATGGCTTGGGTCCCCGCCAGAGGTCAGGAAGGACTAGGCGGACGCGCACCCGTGATAACCTGATTCTCATCGCGACGAGGCTTGTGGTCCAACGACGACCATTTCTCCTCAAAGACTTGGCTAATCCCCCTGAAGTGGCCAGGCCAACGGTGTACCTCCACTTCAGAACGAAGGAGGAGTTACTCTGTGCCGTGTACGATCGCCTGATTCAGCCGATCCTCAACCAGGCAACCAAAGAAAACTGACCAACGGGCTGCGAGCCTGACCGCCTTGTACACACACCAACGACCCCGCTCCGCGCGTGGCACTTGAAGTGCGCCGCAGATGAGCGGGGTACTTCATTTTCAGAGTTTCTACTTCCGCATCTGCGCGAGCAGGCTAACCAGCTTCTCATACTCGGCACTCTGCCAGGCGAGACGGCAGAGCAAACGACGAGCATCGTGCTCAGTCAGCTCCTGCCCGCGCTTACAGCTTGTTTAGCCCATCCAGAACCCGACGAAGCACCTGCGGATCATTCATGACCTAGATCGGCTCGCTCGCAGGCTGAGAAGGACGCACACGGCGTGGCAGACCGGCAGGCGTGGTCGTGGGAATATCCCGCCAGGTTGACTTGCCATCTTGGTCGACCACTTCAACGATCAACCGGCCATCGTCTAGGAGCAGAACCCTGACGTGGATACAGCGGAGTACAGCTTCGTCGATGTTGGGTACGACTGAGGTTACCAGCTCGTCCATGAGGATGCTAGCAGCCTCCGTAAGGTAGCCGAGCTTCCAGGACCGAAGCGTCAAGTAGACCAGGGAACGGGCACAACTCGCGGCGGTCGGGGTTGCCACGAGCTCCAGACTGTTAGCTGCCTTCATCTGTGGGCGGGAGTGCAATCGCCGCGTTGAGGTCATGGGAGTCTATTAGTCGCCGCCGAGTGTGAGCACTTGAGCATTGGCCTTTAGTTCGAGCGCCATAAGCAAGTGGTTGCACAAGATGTCGTTGCCAGATAAATGCTCCAGGCTCGGCACGATCACGTGGTGGGCCTCGGCACGCTGAAGCTCGTTCATCAGCTCGTAGAAGGCCGCATGGCAGCCGTTCTGAAACTCTTGGAAGATCGTCGCGAAGCAGTAACCCTCGCGCTCGGCAACCTGCTTAAGCGCCAGTTCCACCTGCGCCAGGTCGTCATCGGGCGTCTCGGGCTGCACGCGCATGTATCCATAGATCAGCGGCTTCATCCCGCTCACCGCTTCTGACCTTGAACGACCCAGATGGTTGCGCCGGTCTCTTGCTCGATGTGGGTCTTCATCGCCTCCTGGAGACCAGGCAGCCGGGCGAAGTGCCACAAGCTCGGGACGATCACGTTGCGCACATCGGAGCGTTTAAGCGTGTCGAGCAAGGTGTAGAAAGCTGACTCAGAACACTGGATGTGTTCAGTGAAAACCTGGTCGAGGGTGAAGCCCTCGCGCTCGGCGTACTCAGCCAGCTCACGCCGGATGCGCTCTGCCTCTTCTTGATCGTCAGCGGTAGCAACCCGCATGTAGCCGTAGATCGTTGGCCGCATAGTCAGCCCTTTCAAACCTGGCGACGCTGAAGGGCGGTGCGGCGGCGGCCCCTTGGCAAGCACCGCCACACCGACTAAGACCAGCAAACGGCTCTGACCTGCGTAAACCCACAGCGGAACTGTCACAGCGATGACGCATAGGTGTGGCATCGCAGGGGTCGACCTGTGCGGATGGCGAGCAGGCGACTATCCTTTGTGTCCGCTACCTGAGCGGAGAGGACGCCAGCATGGCGAGCAAGCGTGTGCGACTCGCCCAGCGTCGGAAGGCAGTCGGCTACAGCCAAGAGAAGCTAGCCGAAGTGCTCGACGTCGAGCGTACGACTGTCGTGCGCTGGGAGGCGGCTGAAACCGAGCCTCAACCCTGGACCAGGCCGAAGCTGGCTCGCGCGCTCAAGGTCAGTAACGAGGAGCTGCAAGAGCTCCTGGACGACATCGTGATCGTTCGAGCAGAGCAGAGCGAGCGTATGAGCTACGTGCTCCAACATCCCAGCAGCGTCGACCTGGTGGCCGTGGCTTATCTGCATGAGCGCATCCGCCAACTGGATGAGTCTTACGACAAGTCGCCTTCGACCGCGCTGCTCGGACCAGCCGGCCACGTCCACGGCCAAGTTGGCTATCTGCTCGAACATGCCACCGGTCGCGTTAAGAAGGCGCTCTTCGAGGTGCAGGCCGAGTCAGCGACGTTCATGGGTCAGCTGGTGTGGGACGTCAGCCAGAGGCGCGACCACCAAGGCCCCGTCGGCTACTTCGGTGAAGCCGTTCACGCTGCCAAGCAGGTGCGTGACCCATCCGTCGAGTCCTACGCGATTCTGCGGAAGGCGTACGTCGCCCTGTACGGTGAGAAGGACCCGGTTAAAGGTCTGGAGCTGGCCGACGAAGCCGCAGCTGTCGCCAAGCTATGTAGCCCCTCGCTCACTGGTCTAAGCCTACTACATGTGGCCGAGGGGTACGCCATGACTGGCGCGCTTGACGACTGCGAGGCCGCGCTCAAGAAGGCCGAAGCTCAGTTTGATCGGGTCGACGAGGATGACGTCGCGGCTGAGTACTACTCGGTGAACGAGTTCAACCGGCTTGCCGGCTCGTGCTACCTGTTCCTCGATCTACCGGACCGGGCCGAGCCGATCCTTCAGTCGACTGTCCTGGCGCTGAGTTCCAAGAAGAAGAGCCAGACCATCGCGCTCGGCAACCTCACGTTGAGCCTGATCCGTCAACGTAAGCTGGACGAGGCGGAAGCGACGATGCACCGAACCATCGACGCGGTAGAGCTGACACGGGGCGGTGGTGGGTTGAACCTGGCCTTCGCTGCTGGTCGGGAGCTACGTGAGTGGCGAAGCGAGGGCTGGGTGCAGGACATCAACGACCGCCTTCTAGCCTTGATGGCTGCCATCTAGCACGTGAGGTGTTCGTGGGTATCGACCAGGACAAGCAGGCCGTACGCGAGAAGGTGTGGCGCCTGCTTGATCGGGAGAAGGCAGCCCCTCGCGACTCGTATGGGAAGATTCCCGGCTTCCACGGTGCGGAGCTGACCGCTGAGCGGCTGGCCGAGATGCCAGAGTGGCAAGCTGCCCGAGTCGTCAAGGCCAACCCTGACTTCGCCCAGCTACCCGTGCGTGCGCGTGCGCTTGATGACGGCAAGCTCGTCTACATGGCGGTGCCGAAGATCGCCAGCGAGCAACCGTTCTATCTGCTCGACCCGAAGGGACTCCAGATCAGCGCTCTGGTCGCGGCTGAGAAGAGCGGAGCGAAGCAGTACGCACAGCGTGTCGGCGTAGATGAGATGCCACTAATCGACATCGTCGTGTGCGGAAGTGTGGCTGTGAACCGCTCAGGAGCCCGTATTGGCAAGGGAGCGGGTTACAGTGACCTGGAAGTTGCCCTACTCATTGAGGCCGGTCTGGTGACCTCTCAGACGGTCATAGTAGCACCCGTTCATGGGCTCCAGGTGGTCGACGATGAGATCCCCGAGACGCCGCACGACTTCAGCGTTGATCTAATCGTCACGCCCGACGAGGTGATCCGCTGCGACAACCCACGTCGGCCTCGGGGCATCATCTGGAGCGACCTAACCGCCGATCAGATCGCGGCTATTCCGGTGCTTTCAGCGCGGCAGGCTGGGAGCTAGGCCGTCCGTCCGGCACGCGCCGCAAACCCGCACGTAAGGCCATGTCAGAGGCCGTACGTCAAGATCACTTTTCACGGCCCTGGTGAGGCCCTGCGTGGCGCTCCTGGGGGCCACTGAACAGGGGTAGACTGGCGTACGCCCGAGGGTGGATAGCGGTTCTCTCGCC
>NZ_CAKJTR010000079.1:17702-19302 GCF_917627355.1 Protofrankia sp. Cj3
TCGTCAAGAAACAGGACCCCCCGATGCGCCTGGCTGGCCAGCCCCGGTCGTAGCACGGTCGAACCGGCGCCGACGAGTGCTCCCGGCGTTGCTGAATGGTGCGGGCTGCGAAAAGGCGGCCGGACCACGAGCGGGCAGTCTGCCGGCAACAGCCCTGCGACCGAGTGCACCGCGGTGACCTCAAGAGCGGCTTCGGTGTCAAGCGCGGGCAACAGCCCCGGCAGGCGCTCCGCCAGCATGGTCTTGCCACTGCCCGGCGGCCCTTGCATGAACAGATGATGGCCGCCAGCCGCCGCTACTTCGACCGCCAGGCGACCGCGGGACTGGCCCGCCACATCGGCAAGATCGCCGACATCCTCGACGCTGGCCTGCGATGAATTCATCGTGATCATCGACGGTGGACCCGGCGTGAACTCACCGCGCAGGAGGCGCACCAGGCAGTCGAGGTCCTTCACCGGTTCAACGACGGCCCCAGGGACCAAGGCAGCCTCCGCGCCGTTCGCCTCGGGGACGACCACGCGTTCGAGACCTGCGCCGAGCGCGGCCAACACCGCAGGCAGCACCCCACGGACGGGCCGCAGCCGTCCGTCCAGCGCCAGTTCTCCGAGCAGCACCCGGCCGTGCAGGGATGTCGGGGGGATTGTGGCCGCCGCGCCGAGAACCGCGGCGGCCATCGCCACGTCGAACCCGCTCCCGGACTTCGGGAGAGTCGCCGGAAACAGCCCAACCGTGATCCGCTGGCTGGGCCAGGCCTGGCCCGAGTTGACGATCGCGGCACGGATCCGTTCCCTGGCCTCGTGCAGCGCCGCGTCCGGCAGCCCGACAAGAGTGAAGGCCGGCAGCCCGTTCGCAAGATCCGCTTCGACCTCGACGAGACGGCCGTGCACCCCCACGATGGCGACGCTGAACGCCCGTGCGAGCGCCATCAGAACGCCCCTCGCAGGTGTTCCACCCGAATCGGGCTGTCCCGGCGGCGGTACACCTCGACCACGTCGAAGCGCAGGACCGCCAGCTCATGTTCATGATCATGAAGCCACTGCGCGGCCACCCGGCGGATACGAGCGGCCTTGCCCGCAACCACAGCCTGCGCAGGTGTCCCGTACCGGTCGCTGGAACGGGTCTTGACCTCGCAGAACACCAGACACAAACCGTCCCGGGCGACGATATCGATCTCGCCGGCCGCGCAACGCCAGTTGCGGTCGAGAATTTCCATTCCGCCTTGCAGCAGATACCGGACCGCGGTGTCCTCACCGAACCGCCCGAGCGCATCCTTGACCCGCATCGCCCGCTCCCCTCCACAGGCGACGGACGCGCCCGTGGAGATCAGAGTGATCGGTGGGTCGAGCATTGGCGAACAATGATGATGTTCTGTGGACAACCTGAAGTTATCCACACCCGGCAACGCAGGCACCCGGCAAGGCACACAATGCAGGCTGGGGCGGCGCGGCAGGCCTCACAACAGGCTCTCAGCGAGGTGGGCCGCTGGCTGGTCAGGACCGCTGGCTGGGCGGAGCCAACGAGGCTTCCGTTGACACTTTCGCCGTCCGTTTGAGATCATCATTCCGGCTCGCCGCGTCCAGGCGCCCCCTGGCTGCGTTGT
>NZ_CAKJTR010000079.1:19694-22662 GCF_917627355.1 Protofrankia sp. Cj3
CCGGCCAGCGCACGCTGACCATCAGAGCGACCGAATATCGACGATAAAGATCACCGATATTCGATGGTGATCAAAAATCAGAGCTCCGCCTTGGTCAGCTCCTCAACGTTGATGTCCTTGAACGTCACCACACGCACGTTCTTCACGAACCGTGCCGGCCGGAACATGTCCCATACCCACGCATCACGCAGAGTGAGCTCAAAAAAGACCTCACCCGCGCTGTTACGGACGTCGATCTGATAGTCGTTTGCAAGATAGAAACGACGGTCCGTCTCGATGACGTAGGAAAACAAACCGACGACGTCACGATATTCGCGATAGAGCTGGAGCTCCATCTCGGTCTCGTACTTCTCGAGATCTTCGGCGCTCATGCGCTCTCCATCGCGCTGCGTAGCCCGGTTCGTGTCACGACATCCTCCAGCCGCGACAGTCGTTCGCGTTGAGCTTCTGCCACATTGACATACGACATCCGATGCTGATCACACGGCCCGTAAGCGGCCAGTGCCGCGGCGTGCCCTGCCGTGACATACCCCTTGTGCTGCGCAAAATCATACTCGGGGTACGCAGAGTGCAGATCATTCATGATCCGATCTCTGGTCACCTTGGCAACGACGGACGCGGCGGCCACACAGGCCACCACTTGATCCCCCTTGAGCACGGCTGTGGACTCGACTCCCAAACCCGCCACCGCAAAGCCATCGGTCAGCACGTACCCGGGACGCCACGGCAGCCGAGCCACCGCGCGGCGCATTCCAGTGATGTTCGCCACATGCACACCCCGCAGGTCGATCTCGGATGCATCGATCACAACGGTCGTCCACGCCTGGGCGACACCAAGGATGTCGTCGAATACCTGCTCGCGCAGACGGGCGGACAACCGTTTGGAGTCGGCCAAGGTGCCGATGCTTCGCGATCCGCCCTTGGGGAGAACGACGGCCGCGACGACAAGAGGACCAGCGCACGCGCCCCGCCCGGCCTCGTCGACCCCGGCGACGGGCGCGAGCCCCCGGCGCCAGAGCGCACGCTCGTACCCCCACAGCCCGGCATCACGCCGGATCGTCGCCCTGGCCGGAGCGAACAGCAGTGGGCGGCTGGGTTGGACGCTGACGCCGTCGCCGCCGCGCGGGTCGGTCCGACCGCCGCTCGGGGCGATCGCCGTGCCGGGCTGATCCACCGTCGCCACCCGGGCTGCTCCTTCCGAGCGGTGATCGCCGATGCGATACGGCGACCCCGCCCACCGCCACCACGCCAGCCGCGGCCAGGCCGGCAACCGGGAGGCTGGCCGCCGGCAGACCGGTAGCGGTGGCAAAGATGTTCGGCGGAGACAAAATCGCCATCCGCCCCAGCGGCCAGACCCGCACAAAGGCACGACCGACAACCTTGCTTTCCGGGATGGTCCCGTTCACCCGTGAATCCGAGGACTCACTGCGATGGTCGCCCATGACCCACAGCTCGCCGGCAGGCACCTTCACCGGGGCGAACTCGCGCCCGGAGCCAGCCGGGCTGTTCTCATAGACGTACGGCTCATCGAGGGGCTTGTCGTTAACCGTCACCCGGCCCTGGGAATCGCAGCAGGCCACCGTGTCACCAGCCACGCCGATGACCCTTTTGATGAAGTCCTTGTCGCTGGGGGCACCGAGGCCGAACACACCCTGAACCGCACGCACGGCACGGGAGACAACGTTGCTCGGCGGGTCGATCAGGGTCTCCGCCCGCTCGAAGCCGGTGCCGTCGCCGTTGAACACGACAATCTCACCGCGGTGGACGTCCCTGAAGCGGTAGACGAGCTTGTTGACCAGAACCCGGTCGTTGACCAGCAGGGTCCGTTCCATCGAGACGGTCGGTATCCAGAACGCCTGCACGAGAAATGCCTTGATGACCAGTGCGAGCAGGAAGGCGACCAGTATGAGGACAGGCAGCTCACGGGCGAACGAGCCCCTCCCCCCGCGGCTGCGGCCCAATGCCCGGCGCGCGCGCCGGGTGGGTTCCTCGGCGATCGGATCCATCGCGACCGCCTGGGGTTCGCCAAGGGCGCCCCCGGTGACGGGAGCATCCCCGGCGACCGCGGGCTCGGCGCCCGCCACCGGGCCGGACGCGTCAGCCGGCGAGATCATGGTGTCTTCCCCAGCATTATTGCCCGCGACGGATCCCGCAAGGTCTCGCGCGCCGGGGCTGGCGTCGCCGCTCCGCTTCACCGTCTGCCCATTCGCCATCTGCCCACAGCCATCATCAGGCGGCCTCTGGCCACTGGGCGCGTCTGACGGATGCTCGATCGCCTCGCCCCCCACCCGAACGCTTCGCGTCTGTGCGGGCTCCTGCTCTCGATGCCAGAAAGCGTCCTGCCGTGTTGTCGTCGGTCCGGATAGCACACCGCTATCCGGACCTTCTCCGCCTTGCGGGCCACTTTCTGGATCATCGCCCACATCGACCACCGTCCATCAGACACGCCCTCGCCGGAACAGCACTGTCCCAGCGAGCCGGAAGACCCTGCTCGGCTCCACTCACCACGCCACCTCATGGGTTGGCCGGCCTCGGCCGAATTTGATGACCGTCACCGTGGTATCCGACAGGGGAGGGAAAGTGACCACCCTACGCGGGCCTGCTCCGGCAATAGCACGGTAACGCAGACATGGTGACGCATGGTCAACCTTCGCGCCAACCCACGCACACCTCAGCGTCCAGCCGGCCGACGCTTTTCCTTGATCTTCGCAGCCTTGCCACGCAGCTCACGGAGGTAGTACAGCTTCGCCCGTCGCACGTCTCCACTGGTCACGACTTCAATCTTGGACACGACCGGGCTGTGGACTGGGAAGGTCCGCTCAACCCCGACGCCAAAGCTGACCTTGCGGACCGTGAAAGTCTCGCGAACACCACCGCCCTGGCGACGAATCACAACGCCCTGGAAAACCTGGATGCGCTGGCGATTGCCTTCGACGACACGAACGTGGACCTTCAGGGTGTCGCCCGG
>NZ_CAKJTR010000080.1:0-1658 GCF_917627355.1 Protofrankia sp. Cj3
TCTTTGGGGTGTCGACCGACGACAACGCAGCGAGGTGCGTGCCCCAGCCCCGCGACGCCGCGTCCCCTATTGCCGGGCGCTCTAAAGCTCCACCGGGGCGTGTAGCGAGGCGGCCCCGGTTGGTGGTGGTGCGGGCGGAGACGGTAGGGGAGGCTCCTTCCCGCGGGGCTGTCTGGCAGCCGACCCGTCCACCCGCGCCAGGCCGGGGGAGAGCCGGCCCGCAAGTGGGCAGAAAGGATGCGTGACGACGAAGACGGGACGGATCGGGAGCTCCAGCGGTCATGCCGTAGCTGTGCCCGCCCGGTGAGCGTATCGCCGGGCGGCTCGGCCAGCTCCGCGACCAGGGCCCAGCGGTGGCTCGCGCGGGTCGCTTTGGCAGCCGCGGCTGCCGCGGCCGCGGTGCTGGTGGGTTTTGCCCGTATCGCGAGCGTGCTGTTGGTGGGAGTCGCGCTTGTCGCGCTGGCGGTGACCGCCGCGGGCATCTGGTGGTTGCTGACCACCCGTGGCGTGCGGAGGCTGCTGTCGCTCCTGCTGGTGGTCGCGGTGCCGGTGGCGGTCATGGTTCTCTACGCGTGGGTCGGTCTCATCTGGGTGGTGCTGGTGTCGTCGGCACTGTGGGCGCTGGCGGTCTCGACCGGCCGCGCCGCGCTCGCCCGGGACACAAGGCGGGCGGGAATCCCCCGGTCCGCGGCCGCCGAACACGAGGCACCCGCGCCCGAGCATCCCGTCATAATCATGAATCCGCACGCCGGCGGTGGAAAGGTGGCGAAGTACAACCTGGCGGAGCGGGCCGAAGAGCTGGGCGCCGACGTGGTCATGATGGACGTGTCAGGCAAAGCTGACGTGGTCGAACTAGCGCGCGCGGCGGTGAGCCGCGGGGCGGACCTGCTCGGCGTGGCCGGCGGCGACGGAACGCAGGCACTCGTAGCCGGCGTCGCGGCTGGATACGGCCTCCCCTTCATGGTCATCGCGGCCGGCACCCGCAACCACTTCGCGCTGGACCTCGGCCTGGACCGGGACGACCCGTCGACCTGCCTGAACGCGCTCACCGACGGCGTCGAACTGCGCGTCGACCTCGGATTCGTCGGCGGACGGCCCTTTGTCAACAACGTGTCCTTCGGCGCCTACGGGGCTGTGGTGCACAGTCCCGCCTATCGCGGTGACAAGGTCCAGACCCTCCTCGACATGCTCCCCGACCTGCTGGCCGAGCACGCTGGCCCGTACCTGGCGGTCCGTGCCGAGGGGCTCACCCTCGACGGGGCACGGGCGGTGCTGGTGAGCAACAATCCATACGGCACGGGTGACATCGCCGGTCTGGGGCGACGCGTGCGGCTGGACAGCGGGGTCCTCGGCATTCTCGGTGTCACCGTCGAGAACGCGGCACAGGCCGCGGGGCTGCTGCGCGGCAGGCACGGGGATGGTCTCGAGGTACGCACCGCGGCCGAGGTCGTTGTCGACGCGGCCGAGCCGAGCATCCAGATTGCTGTCGACGGCGAGGCGCTGTCGCTGTCCACACCGGTACGCTGCGTCGTCCGGCCGGGGGCCCTGCGGGTCCGGGTGCCGCGAGCCCGTCCCGGTGTCCCCGTGGCGAAGCCGCCGATGGACTGGCGACGGTTACGCGAGATGGCGCTGACGATGGCCCGGACCGCGGGCACGGG
>NZ_CAKJTR010000080.1:1877-3480 GCF_917627355.1 Protofrankia sp. Cj3
CCGGGCTCGGTCTGCTCGGCCAGAAAGCGTTCCAGCGCGGCGCCGAGCTCGTCCGCGGTCGGCAGGGAGTCGGTCGTGGCCGTGGGCAGGTTCGAGCCCTCCCGGCCGCGCATGAACGCGTCGTACTGCTCTTCGAGCGCCCGGACGAGCGCGGCGGCTTCGGCGCCCTCTTCCAGCTGCCGGTTGACGTTGTCGTGGACCGCGGCCGACGCCGCGCGCAGCCCGTCCAGCGGCAGCAGCAGGCCGGTCGCCTTGGACACCGCGGTGAGCAGCGCCTCGGTCGCCGCCGGATAGTCGGTTTGGGAGAGATAGTGCGGGACGTGGGCGGCGAAGCCCATCGCGTCGCGGCCTTCCCGTCCCAACTCGTATTCCAGCAGATGGCCGGCGGTGCCGGGGACCTGTACCCGCCGCAGCCAGGGCTCGTACCCGGTGACCAGATCCGGTCGGGTGGCGTGGGCGGTGATCCCGCAGGGGCGGGTGTGCGGCACAGCCATCGGGATCGCGTTGAGGCCCACGGTGACCTGGACGCCCAGGAGCGCCGCGACGCCGCGCACCGCGGTGGTGAACCGCATCCACTGCAGGTCGGGTTCTGGGCCGCACAGCAGCAGGAACGAGGTGCCGGCGCTGTCGTTGAGCACATGCAGGCCGAGCACCGGCTCCTCGTAGTGCTCCCAGTGGTCCTCAACGAAGATCATGGATGGTCGGCGGGAGCGGTAGTCAAGCAGCTGGTCCACATCGAAGGTCACGATGAGCCGGTGCTCGAGGGCGCTCAGCAGGTGCTGGCTGGCAAGGCGGACCGCCCCGCCCGCGTCGACGACACCTGTCAGCGCCTCCACCAGCACGGGCCGACCCAGCTCGGGCAGATCGTCAGCGATCTCGTACAGCGCACTCGGGTCGAGCACCGGTGGAGACCTCCTCGCAGAATCCGTCAGGTGGCTTCACCGAAGATGAAGCCACGCCTGTCCCGATCTATTTCTGTCGTGCGGCCCTCGGCCCCGCGTCGCGGATCTCGTCGCGGCGGAGGGCCCGCGGTGGTGCGTGTACGGAGAACGGTATCGGTACCAGTATTGTGCCGTGCCGCGGTCTGGTTTTGTCCAGGTCGTCTCCGGTTTTGTCCGAGTCGTCCGTTGCGCTGGTCGTGCTGGTCGTGGTAGCAGCCGCCGCGGCAGCGGCGGTCGGCGGGAACGGTGTCCAGCCGGCCGGGGTGCTGAATGGCACGGAGAGCCATGATTACACCGCCTTTGATGATCAGTACCAGACGTAGGCGTTCGCGTGCCAGGCGGCCAGGCCGATGACCCACAGTACGATGTCGATGACGCCGAGGACGAACCCGGCTGTTGCCTGCCCGCCGCCGCCACCGCGCCTGCCACGCACGCCGAAGACGATCGCCGCGATGCCGAGGGCGATCCCGAGGAAGAACAGACCGGCGATCCCGCAGACCAGGCTGATGGTTCCGTCCCGCTTGGCGGTCGGCGTCCTGGTTGGTCCAAAAGTCATGCCCGGTGTGTTCCCGCGGAACAACCCCGGTACACGCCGTGATGGATCGGTCATCCGCGAGTGAGTGTTCACAATGGCCGGTGAGCCCGGCCGGGCAGCTGGGGGC
>NZ_CAKJTR010000080.1:4062-7949 GCF_917627355.1 Protofrankia sp. Cj3
TGGGTCGGGTGGCGGTGGGTCAGGTGGTGCTGGGCGGTGGGTCCGCGGCCAGGCGGTGCAGCACCGCGGGCAGCTCATCGGTATGCAGCACGGTGAGTGTCTGGGTCGCCCTGGTCATGGCGACGTACAGGTCGGCCAGCCCGCGCTGTGAAGCGGCGACGATCGCGGCTGGCTCGACCAGGATGACCGCGTCGAACTCCAGGCCTTTGGCCTCCGTCACAGTGAGGATCACGACAGTGGCGGCCAGCATGTCCGCGTCACCGGGCATACCGCCAGCCGGCACGGTCGTGAACGCCGCGCGGACGGCTTCGACGAGATCCGCTGGGCAGATCACCGCGACCCGGCCGTCGCCGACGTCCTCGGCGGCGTGACCGGCCGCGTCCATGACCGCGCTCACCAGGGCGCCGGTGCCAGTACCAGTACCGGTGCCCGTGCCGACGCGCAGCGCGACGGGATGCCGCCCGGTGGTACGCACCGAACGCGGTGGCCGCGCGACCGGGTCCTGCGCGGCGAGCACGTCAGCGGCTACGTCCATGATTTCGAGCGGGGTCCGGTAGTTGACGGTGAGGTGCTCCGCCCGCCACCTGTCCCCGATATGCGGGGCCAGCGCTTCGGCCCAGGAACGGGCCGCGCCCGGAGTCGCGGCCTGGGCGAGGTCACCGACCAGGGTGGCCGACCGCATCGGGCAGCGCCGCCACAGCAGCCGCCACAGCATCGGCGACACTTCCTGGGCCTCGTCGACGATGAGATGGCCGAACGTCCAGGACCGATCCCCGCGAGCGTGGTCGACGGCACTGCGTCGTGCCCGGGAGCCCGACCACCGCTCGGCCATGCCCGTCGCCACCGCCTCCGCGTCGACCAGCCCGGTGAGGCCGAGGCCGTCGAGGACGTCGAGGGCGTACGCCTGTTCGGCGCGCCGTTCCCGGTCCGCCTCCCGCTCGGCGCGCTCGGCGACGTCGGCGTCGGGATCGCCGAGCAGCTCGGCGGCCTCATCGAGCAGCGGCACGTCGGCCGGCGTCCATGCGGCTGCGGTGTCGGGCGGGCGGTGCAACAGGTGCTGCTCGTGCTTGGTCAGCTTGGCGGCGGCCGCGGCGGTGGCGAGCCGGGCGGGTGTGGCGAACAGATCGGCGAGCAACGCCTCGGGGGTCAGCCGCGGCCACATCGCGTCGATGGCCGCCCGGACTCCCTGGTCGGCGTGCAGGTAGGCGGCGATCTCCTCCCGTTCGTCGCCGTCAAGCAGGCCACCGGCAAGGTTCGCGACCACCTGGTTGGTGAGGGCGGCGATTGTCTCCCGGACAAACACCCGCCGGGCCATGTTGTGCGGACGGCGGCTGCGCCGTGCCCGGGTGCGGGCATTCTCGACAGCGCGGCGCTCAAGACGGAGCACGGCGCCGTCGTAGGGGACGTCCACATCGTGTGCCGGGACCTCCTGGCGGGCCTTCACCGCCTCGGCCACCAGCCTGGCCATCCGCAGATCCCCCTTGAGGGCGACGACGCGGCCGTCCTCGTCGCCGACGGCGTCGACGCCGGGGAACAGCCGGCTCGGGGTCGCGAAAACCACACCCGTCTCACCGAGGGAGGGCAGCACCTGTTCGATGTAACGCAGGAAAATCGGGCTCGGGCCGACCACCAGGAGGCCGGAGCGGGCGAGCCGTTCCCGTTCGGTGTAGAGCAGATAGGCGGCCCGGTGCAGGGCCACCGCGGTCTTGCCGGTGCCCGGTCCGCCGTCGACGATCAGGACGCAGGACGAGTCAGCGCGGATCACCGCGTCCTGCTCGGCCTGCAACGTCGCGACGATGTCGTGCATACGGCCGGAGCGGGGTGCGGACAGGGCCTCCAGCAGCGGCCCGTCACTGCTTGATCCGTTTGATCCGCCGGCGAAGCCGTTCCGCGCGCCCGCGATGTCGAGCACGTCGTCGGTGAATCCGCTGATCTCCCGCCCTTTGGCACGTAGGTGCCGGCGCCTGCGCAGGCCGTGCGGGTTGGCGAGGGTCGCTTGGTAGAAGGTGGTGGCCACCGGGGCCCGCCAGTCGACCAGCATGGGCTCGTGCTCGTCGTCGGAAAGACCGATACGCCCGATGTAGACACGCTGGTGGTCGGCACGGCCCAGCGGGCTGTGATCCAGGGCGCCGGAGTTCGGCGCGCCGAGCTCCATGGCACCGCCACCTGCGGCGCCGTCGTCTATCGCGTCTATCGCGTCGTCATCTATGGCACCGAAGTCCATCGCGCCGAAACACAGCCGTCCCTCGGCGGCGTCGAGCTGGCCGATCCGGTCGGAGTACGCGGTGGCGAAGGCATCCCGCTCGACCCGTGACTGCGGGGTGCCGGTGCCCGGTTCCAGCAGCACGGCGCGCAACTGCTCGCGGGTCCGGTCGCGCAGGTCGTCCAGCCGGCTGTACAGGGTGTCGACATATTTCTGTTCGCAGGCGAGTTCCTGCTCGTACGTGGTCGGCACCTGGGTCCCTCCCGGCTTGTGCGGTGTGATTGCGCCGGCCGCGTGATTACGCTCCGTTCGTGGACATCCGCACGGGCGTTGGGAACGGCGAGACGAACGTCGAGCTTATGCGGCCGTGCCTCCGGGTGTTCGACCCGTTGGTCAGGGACGGGGTCACAGCGTTGCTCTCGCTACCGCCAGTCACGTGTCAGCGGTCGGCTGTCGCTGCCCATCGGGTGTGGACCGCCGCGCGGGCTCGGCCCCGCCGAATCCGGGCGTGGCGTGCCGCGCGCCGTCCGCGGTGACCACCAGAGCCGCTGTCCGGTCCAGGCCCGCGAGCCATGCCAGCGCATCGGAGCCGCGGGCGAACGCGGCGGTCGCATACACGTCCGCCCACATCAGTGATGGACCGGTAACCGTCACCGCCAGCAGGTCCGAACTCGCGGGCCGGCCTGTCCTCGGATTCATGATGTGCGCGCCACGCGCCGCGCTGCCTGAGGTCGCCACCCCACCCGAGCGGACGGGCACGGTGGCGAGCACGCGCGTGCTGTCGAAAGGATCACAGATTCCGACGTTCCAGGCCGGGGACACCGGGTCGGCCACGTACGCGGCGATGTCCCCGCCCGCGCTCAGGTAGTAGTCGTGGCCGTCGATCGCTGTCAGCCTCGCCGCGGCACGCTCGACCGCCCAGCCCTTGACCAGCCCGGACGGGTCGAACCAGCGGCGGCCGGCGCTGGCTCCAGCGGCGGTCCCGGTCCCAGCCGTGGTCCCAGTCCCGGTCGGATGGCCGGGCGCCGGTAGCTCGGCGCTGAAGTAGCCGTCGGTGCGCCGGGTGGCCTCGGCGCACAGGTCCGCGACCTCCTGGACAAGGGGGTCACAGGCGTCCAGGCGCAGTTCGCCCCGGTTCAGCCTCATGATCTCGCTGTCCGCTCGGTAGGTGCTGAACAGGGCGTCCACCGTGCGCAGGTGGGCGAAGAGCGCTGTGACGAGCTGTTCGACGGCGCTGTCGCCGGCCGCTCGGGGTCCGCGCAGGTGCAGGCTGACGGGCATGCCCATGATCTGCTCGACCCACGCCCGCCGGGACATCGACCCCGCTGCCCAGGCAGTCATGACAGGTGTGCCGCGTCGATGGCGGACTGTAGCGAGCGAATGTAGCCGTCGCTGGTGACGGTCGCGCCGCTGACTACATCGATCTTCGCGTTCTGGGCGGCCACAGCCTCGGAGTTGAGGATCGGGATCGCCACCCGGTTGATCTCCACGTCGCGCGGGTTGTGGTCCGGCACCTGAACGGTCCCGGCGTTGACGATCCGGCCGGCGTTGACAGTGATCTGTACCTGGACGACACCCCACCTGGTGTTGACCTCGGATCCCGTCAGCGTCGTCGATCCGCTGGAGACGCCGCTGGAACCATCGCCAGAGCTGCCGCCGGAGCTGGTGACCGCCGTCGCAGCCA
>NZ_CAKJTR010000080.1:8366-10237 GCF_917627355.1 Protofrankia sp. Cj3
GGTGCTGGTGCTGGTGCGGTAGCTGAACAACAGCACGAGGCCGGCGACCGTCGATGCGACGGCGAGCACGATGCGGCGCATGCCGGAGTCCTTTCTGAGGCTGCCGTGGTTGTGGTCTGGACGCCGTGGGCGGGGGACGCGCTCCCGCGAGTCCGCCAGACCGCGTCTCCCGTCCCGCGCGCAGCTCACCAACGGAAGCGTTCCAGGTGCAGCTGTTCGGATGGGACCCCGGCCAGCAGCGCCGCGTCCCGTACGGCGTCCATCCAGGCGTCGGGACCGCAGATGAACACGTCGTGATCGGCGATGTCGGGCACGATCTGCCGCAGCGCGTCGTCGTCCAACAGGTGGGAGAAGCGTTCCGGCAGCCATGACGAGCGGTCCGGCGAACGGTGCCCAGGCAGGTAGATGACGCGGACGCCGCGTTTCGCGGCCAGCATGTCCAGCTCGTAGCGGAAGATGAAATCCTCCTCGGTGCTGGCCCGGTAGACCAGCGTCGCTTCACCGGGGGAGTAGTCGAGTTCTTCCAGCAGCGCTCGGACCGGGGTGATGCCGATACCGGAAGCCATCATCGTCAGGCGGCGTCGTTGGCGGACGGCAGCGGTGAGCCGGCCGTAGGGGCCCTCGATGAGTACCCTGCTGCCGGGCCGTACGCGGGCGAGTGCGCGGCTGCCGTCCCCGAGGTCCTTCACGGTGATCCGCAGCCAGCGCGGGTGCGGCGGTGCGGACAGCGAGTAGGGATGCCCGCGTGACCACCCTGGTCCGGTCATGAACCGCCAGATGAAGAACTGCCCAGCACTCGCGTGCATCCGTTCGATCGCCTGGCCGCGCAGGTGCAGGGACACGACAGCGGGCGCCTCGGCGACGACGCGGTCAACGACGAGGCTGTGCCGCCAGGTGCGCAACGCGGGCAGGCCGAGGCGGAACACGATGATGCTGCCGGCCGCGGCGGCGTAGACCGTCCACCAGTACACCCTCGCCCACGCTGTCGAGGTGAAGTCCGCGCCGGTCCACAGCTCATGGGGGATGGACAGCCCCACCCCGAGGTAGGCGTACAGGTGCAGCAGGTGCCAGGACTCGTAGCGCAGCCGCCGTCGGGCCGCGCGCACCGAGGTGACGACGACCATCACGAGCAGCGCGAATCCGGTCGTTGCCAGCAGCATGCCGGGGTAGTTGGCGATGAGGTCCCATGCCTGGCTGACGAGGCCGGTCCGGGCCGACGCCGCATAGCCCAGGATGATCAAAACGATGTGGGCGAGCACCAGGTTGAACGAGGCGAAACCAACCAGGCGATGACGCCGGGTGAGTTCATCCTGGCCGTAGCCGCGTTCCACCCAGGGAATGCGCGCCATCAACAGCACCTGGATGAGCAGCAGGTCCGCGGCGACCAGTCCGGTGAGCCGGCCGAGACCGGTCAGGATGCCAGCGCTCCCGGTGAGGCTGGCGATGCCGCCGTGCGCGAGCCACAGGGCCACCACGACGATCATGCTCGCGTACGCGCACAGGCCGGCCACGTCGCGCCACCAGTGCCGCGGTGCGCACGGATGGACCGCGGGCGAGGCTGGTGGCGCCGATACTGTGCCGGGGGCGGTGGTGGGTACGGACAGTGGCGCGCCTATGGGTGGCTGTGGGTGCGTGGTGGCGGCCTCGGCTGACTCCGGATGTTCGGATGACCCCAGCATCATCAAGCTCATGGGCTGCCCTCCGTGTCCGCGCCCGACCGTGCCGGCGCTCTGACATTGATGGTGGGCAACGGGACTTCAGCGATGCTGAACACAAGCTGTGAGGTTGCTGGGTTCTCCAGGGTCTCCCGGACATTCCCGTATCCGGATCTCCGCCGGCCGACCGGGCTCGCCTATCGGTGGGTGCATCTA
>NZ_CAKJTR010000080.1:10648-23033 GCF_917627355.1 Protofrankia sp. Cj3
ACCTGGGCCGCGATGCGTGCGATCTGGTGGCGGGGCAGGTCCATCAGCGTCGCGGCGAGCAGCCCCGGGTCGGCTACGGCTGTCTCGACGGCTGCTCGGGCGTCCTTCCTGGTGAGTGGACCGGCGGCGCCCGGTGCCGCGCCCCGGGCCAGCGCCTCCGCCCAGACGTTGCCGACCTTGCCGTGGGCACGGTCGAGCAGCCAGCGGACCATGCCTTCCCCCGCGGTCAGCTCGGCGGTCTCGATCGGGGCCGCCTCGACCAGGGCGAGCCGCTCGCCGGCAAGCCGCCGCCAGCACAGCCGCCATTTCGGCGCCACCAGCCCGCCCAGCGCACCAAAGGAGGCGGGGTCCGCCAGATCGGTATGACCAGCTGGGACAAGGGCGACCAGCCGGTCGGCGTTGACCGCGAGCAGGGTCCGGGCGAGCCACGGTCCCGGATCAGCTGTCAGGTCCGCGGCCACCTGCACCCGGCCGCGTCCGCTGACCGACCGTGGCAGCCCGCTTCGCAGCGCCGTGGCGAGACGGACATGGGCGGGCCCCGAGGGCGAGGCATCCGGAGCGCCGTCGCCGATGAACACCAGCCGGCCACCGTCGAGGCCGGCCGCGGCCGCCGCCAGCAGCTCCTGGGCGGCCGCCGGTGACGGCCCCGCGCTGCCGCTTTCCACCGCCTGCCGGCCCCGGGTGTAGATCGCGGCGCGGCCTCGGGGGCCGGGAGCCGCGCCAGCCAGCTGCCGCCAGGTGGCCGCGGTCGGCCGGCAGACGTACAGGTCACTGGCCGCGCCCACGGCCTCGGCACCGTCGTAGCCGTTGAAGTCCGCCATAATCGCCTCAACGGTGAGATGCAGGTCGCTGACGGCGCGCTGTACCTTCCAGCCGAGCGCCGGATGCAGATCACTGTGCCCGTAGGCGAGCAGCAGCCGGCCACGCAGGGTGTCACGCAGGCCGGCCAGCCCTCGTTGCAGGAAGAGGGTCACCCCCTCGGGGGTGTACGGCGGATCGGTGAAGATCAGATCGGCCCAGGACTCGGTGACGGCAGGCAGCCCGAAGCGCAGGTCGGCGAACAGGCAGCGGATGTCCAGGCCCCTCCGCCTGGACTGGGCATCGATGAACTCCAGCAGCCGTTCATCGAGGTCGACGACGGTCACGGACAGGTTCGGGACAAGGGAGCAGGCCGCCAGCGAAGTGAGATCATGATCGCCGATGCACAGCAGGCGCGCCCCGGCGAGGTCATAGGTGGAGTCCATCCACAACGCGCGCCGAGCAGCGGTCTCTCCGGTGGCCGGGACGTGGTCGAGGTCGACGCGCGACGGTGGTGCCGCGGCCACAAGCTCGGCCATGGTGTCCACCAGGGCCTGGCGCGCGGCGAGGCGTTGCGCGAGCGGATCGGTGAGCTGGGTGCGGCGGAGCTCGTCGAAGCCGAAATGGTCTCGATAGGTGACTACCAGTGACTCTTTGATCATTACCGCACCGCCGGGCCGCCCCGGCTCCTCCCGCAGGTCATCGGCGAGGCAGTCGAGGATCTCTTCGACATTACGGCGGGCCACCCCCGAGGCGCGGACGAGGTCGCCGATGGTCCACGGCCGTTCGGTCAGCAGCGCGATCACTCGCCGGAGCGGGCGTGCCTGCGCTCCGTAGCCGGCGACGAGGCGCTCAAGCCGGTCGAGTGCCCGGCCGCGGGCTGCCGGCGGCGTGTCCGCGACCGGCGGCGGGCCGATGCCGGCCATGCCCAGGTCGTTCTCCGCGGCGCCGTGAACTGTCATTTCCCCACCATCATCTTCCCATCCTCGCCCTTTCCGCACACTGTCGCCTTCCCACGGCTACCTTCCCGCCTTCCCCTTCCCCTTCCCCCTTCCCGCCCGCTCCCTTCCCGCCCGCGCCTGAGTTCGCGTATGGATAGTCTTGTCGTCGTGCTGAGAACGTTCGATCCGCGCACGGGCCTGCCGCCGGCTTCGCGGCCGTGCGGGCTCCCGCCCACGGCGCCGGACGTGCCGGCCGTTCTCGGCGCGGTCCGCCCTGTCCACGCCCACGCGGTGGAGGTGTACGTGCGATGACCGCACATGCGATGGCAGAGCATGATTCATCTTCCGGTGGTGGGCCGGTGGCCAGGGCCAGGGCCAGGGCCGCATGACACGCCCGCTGACCTTCGACGAACTGCCATTGCGCGACGACCTGCGGGGCCAGGCGCCGTACGGCGCCCCGCAACTCGACGTTCCGGTGCTGCTCAACACCAACGAGAATCCGCATCCGCCGTCCGCGGGCCTGGTGGACGCCATGGGCAAGGCCGCGGCGCTCGCGGCCACCGAGGCCAACCGGTACCCAGACCGCCAGGCTGAGGCGCTTCGGGCGGATCTCGCCTACTACCTCACCCCGGACGCCGGTTTCGGGCTGCGTACCGATCAGGTGTGGGCGGCGAACGGGTCGAACGAAGTGCTCCAGCAGCTGTGTCAGGCGTTCGGCGGGCCCGGCCGGGTCGCGCTCGGTTTCGAGCCGTCCTACACGATGCACCGGCTTATCGCGATGGCGACCGGGACTGGCTGGGCCGGCGAGCCCCGTGAACCCGACTTCACCATCACCCCGGCCGCGGTGACCGAGGCGATCCGCCGGCATCGGCCATCCCTGGTCTTCCTCACGTCGCCGAACAACCCCACCGGCACCGCGCTGCCGAACGACGTGCTGGCCGCCGCGTGCGCCGCCGTCGACGAGACCGGTACCGGCATGGTTGTCGTGGACGAGGCCTACGCGGAGTTCAGGCGGGCCGGGGTCGCAAGCGCTCTCGCCCTGCTGCCGTCACGGCCGCGGCTGGTGGTGACCCGGACGATGAGCAAGGCGTTCGCGCTCGCCGGCGCCCGGGTCGGTTATCTTGCCGCGCACTCGGCCGTCATCGACGCGTTGCAGCTCGTGCGTCTGCCGTACCATCTGTCCACCTTCACGCAGGCGGTCGCGCGCACGGCGCTCGCGCACGCCGACGAGCTGCTCGGCACCGTCGAGGCGGTGAAGGCGCAACGGGACCGGATGGTGGCCGAACTGACCGGGCTCGGCTGCGCCGTGGCGCCCAGCGACGCGAACTTCGTGCTGTTCGGGCGGTTTCCCGATCAACGCGCGGCCTGGCAGGCCTTGCTCGACGCGGGCGTCCTCGTCCGCGACGTCGGCCTGGCTGGCTGGCTGCGGGTCACCGCCGGTCTTCCCAGCGAGGTCGACGCCTTTCTCGCGGCCGTCGGCGTGCTGCTGGCCGACCCGGCCACGACGCCGGCGTGCTCCGATCACCCGGCGGCCACCCGGCAACCGGCTTCCGGGAAGGCAGGGCACGCATGAGCCGCACCGCCCGGATCGAACGCAAGACCCTGGAGTCGCACGTCGTCGTCGATCTGGACCTCGATGGCACGGGCGTGTCGTCGTCGTTCACCGGGGTCCCGTTCTTCGACCACATGGTCAGCCAGCTTGGCAAGCACGGCGGGTTCGACCTGACCGTGCGTACCCGCGGCGATCTGCATATTGACGCGCACCACACGGTCGAGGACACCTCGATCGCGTTCGGTGAGGCGCTGCGCGAGGCACTCGGCGACAAGACCGGGATCCGGCGGTTCGGTGATGCGCTGGTACCCCTGGATGAAGCGCTGGTGCAGGCGGCGGTGGACCTGTCCGGCCGGCCGTACTGCGTGGTCGTCGAGCCGGAGCTGATCGAGCTCATCGGCACCTACGACACGACGCTGACCCGTCATGTGTTCGAGTCGATAGCCGCCGCCGCGCGGATCGCGCTGCACGTGCGGGTGGTGTCGGGGCGCAACGCGCACCATGTGGTCGAGGCGCAGTTCAAGGCCGTGGCACGGGCGCTGCGGGACGCGGTGGCCCGCGATGGGCGGGTGGCCGGCGTGCCATCCACCAAGGGCGTTCTGTGACCGGGGTGAGGACCGTGACCGGGGCACGCGTCCCGCGCGGGGGATGGCGGTGACGGCTCCGAAGGTGGCTGTCCTCGACTACGGATCGGGGAATCTGCGCAGCGCGCAGCGGGCGCTTGCGCGGGTCGGTGCCGACGTGACCGTGACGTCCGACCTGGCTGCGGCCAGGGCCGCGGATGGGCTCGTGGTGCCCGGGGTGGGTGCTTTCGCCGCCTGCATGGCCGGGATCACCGCGGTCGGCGGGGCGGCGGTCATCCGTGAGCGTGTCGCCCGCGGGCGTCCGGTCCTCGGGATCTGCGTGGGTATGCAGGTTCTCTACGACCTGGGAGACGAGCACGGGGTGCGGACCCCGGGGCTCGGCGTGCTCACGGGCGAGGTACGGCGTCTCGCCGCGCCGATCCTCCCGCATATGGGCTGGAACACGGTGGCCCCGCCGGCCGGCACGGTGCTGTTCGACGGGCTGCCCGAAGCCGTCCGGTTCTACTTCGTCCACTCGTACGCGGCCAAGCCGACGCCCGAGGACACCGTGGCCGAGCATGGTGAGCCTTTTGCCGCCGCGGTGGAGCGGGGGCCGCTGTGCGCCACCCAGTTCCATCCGGAGAAGTCCGGAGACCCCGGTCGGCAGCTGCTCGCCAACTGGTTGGGCACGCTGCGTTAGCCCGCGTGGCTGACGTGATCAACAACGCAGGCTGTGGCGGGGGATAGGGCCGGGTCTGCCCGCCGTGTGCCGATCCGCGCTGGTTCCATGGTGAGGTGGGGGTAGCCGTCCCGGAAGGAGCGCGCGGTGGTCCCGTCCCATCGGGTCAATGCTCACGCAGGCCGCTTCGACCCACGTAGTCATGATCTTGTCCATGACCCGTATCCGGTCTTCGCCGAGCTTCGGGCCGCCGGCCGGCCGGTGTGGAACGACGACCTCGGGATGTGGCTGGCGGCCCGCTACCGTGATGCCGACGCGGTGGTGCGCCACCGTGGGCTGGGCCGGATCTGCCAGCCACGCCTGCCCGAGGAGCTGTGGGCCGGTTTCAACAAGCTGGAGCGGGACTCCATCCTGGGCTGTGAGCCACCGAAGCACACCCGGTTGCGCGGGCTGCTCGGCAAGGCGTTCGCCCGTGGCAACATCGAACGGCTGCGGCCGCACATCCGCGAGCTGTGCCAGGTCCTGCTCGACGGAATCGAGGCGCGGGCGCGCGACGGGCAACCGTTCGACCTGATCGCCGAGTACGCTGAGCCGCTCCCGGTGATGGTCATCGCGGAGCTGCTCGGTATTCCCGACAGCGACCGGCACCTGCTACGCCCGTGGTCGGCCGATCTGGTGAAGATGAACGAATACGAGCGCAGCCCCGCGCAGGAGGCCGCGGCACGGGTGGCGGCCGCCGAGTTCAGTGCCTACGTACACGCCCTTGCCACCGAGCGTCTCCGGCGTCCGGACGATGGCCTGATCACCCATCTCGTCCAGGCGGAGCAGGAGGGCGACCGGCTGGCCGAGGACGAGCTGGTCGCCACCGTTGTGGTGTTGCTCAATGCCGGGCACGAGGCCAGTGTCAACTGCCTCGGCAACGGCATGGTGGCGTTGCTGAGCCACCCCGAGCAACAGCGGCGCCTCGCCCGCCAGCCGGCGGAACTGGCCGCCACCGCGGCCGAGGAGTTCCTGCGTTTTGACTCGCCGTTGCACCTTTTCGAACGGACCGCCATGGCCGACGTGGAGATCGGTGGGGTCGTCGTGCGGGCGGGGGAACGGATCGCGGCGCTGCTCGGTTCGGCCAACCGCGACCCCGAGGTCTTCGAACGGGCCGACGAGTTCGATGTCGGCCGGGAACCGAATCCGCACGTCGCTTTCGGCGGCGGCGTCCACTTCTGCGTGGGGGCGCCGCTGGCCAGGGTGGAGCTCGAGACAGCCCTGCGCAGCCTGCTGGAGCGCTACCCGACGCTTTCCCTGGCTGGTACCCCTGTCCGGCGCCCCACGTTTGTGCAACGTGGCTGGTCCTGTATTCCCGTCACGGTCTGAATCACCGTTCTCCGCTGGGTTCCCGACGGGGATCGCCATCGCCGTCATTGTGATCGCCATCATTGTGGTGGGAACGGGGCGCTGGGCGCACGGGAGAGAACATTGCCGTGCGCCCGGCAGCCTATGACACCGGGTGGTTGCCGCTCAGCCGGCCAAGAAATTCGGTGTTGTCGTAAAAGTGCTCGACCTCGAGCAGTCTGAGGTCGTCGGCGACGCGGGCCACGCTGACACCGAACATCTCGACGCGTTCACCGGTCGGCTCGAACCCTTTGTAGGGTCCGCTGAAGGTACCCCAGTGGCGCCACTTGAAAGTGATTACAGGCGGCGGTGAGTAGACCTCCAGGATCTCCCAGAAGAAGCCGCCGGGAAGGGCCTTGAGGAAGACCTGATGGGAGGATTCGAAGGTCTCGTCGCTCGCCGAGTAGTAGGGGTTCTCACCTATGAGGATGTTGTAACTGCCTCTTTCAACGAGGTCCTGGCTGTTTGCCCAGGGGCCTCCGTTGACGCGGGTACGGAACTGGTCGGTGACCATGCTGACCCACTGGGCCGGGTCTTTCTTGTGGGAGACCTCCATCTCGAAGACCTGGACCACGCGTTCGACGATGTCGGCCAAGGACCCCTTGGCGTGCTCGTGGGTGCGTTCCTGAGGCATTGTCACTTTTGACAGATGGTAGTCGGGTGGCTCGCCGCCGCGCCACCGTATGCCAGTGGAACCAGCGATGACCGCGTCCCGGCCCTGTACATGCAACGGCTGGTCCGCTGCCTGGTCCGTTGCGTTCCTGTCGTTCACCATGTTGCTCCTTCTGCCGTCCGGGCGGTGTCAGGATGCGTCGAGCGCCGTCGTGGAGGTCTCCGAAGCGGGATGGGATCCGGCGCGCGGTCGATTCGTGCCACATACGTCGGTGCGGGTTAACGTGACGTCCGGACGTTCCGGACGCTCTGAACTTCCGCCTCCCCGGCATGCTACAGCTCATGATAATTATGGGAAAATGGGGCGAAAGTCCTGAGCCGGGTGAACTTATGAATATCCGGAGGTAGCAGAGTGCCAGGGTGTGCCGGCGGCCAAGGGCATAGTCAGGGCCACCGTCAAGAAGGTGGCGGCCGCGACGCGTGTGGTATAGGCGCGATCTTCGCCCCGCTGGATCCAGGCTTCGGGCCGGGCCGGGCCGGATCGTAGCCCTCCGACCGGGTAGGAAAGTGTTATGCGGATGGTGGGAAACGTTTTCTGGCTGTTGTTCGCCGGGTTTGAGCTGGCTGTTTGTTATCTTGTCGCCGGTATTGTGTGTTGCCTGCTGATTGTGACGATCCCGTTCGGGATCGCGGCTTTCAGGCTGGCGGGTTACGTCGTCTGGCCCTTCGGCCGGGTCGTGGTCGACCAGCCCGGTGACGCTCCGGTCATGCTTTTCCTGGTCAACCTGCTGTGGTTCTTGATCGCTGGGTGGTGGCTCGCGATCGGTCATTTGATCTTCGGCCTGGTGCTGTGTGTGACAGTTATCGGCATCCCGTTCGGTGTGGCGTCGTTCAAGATGGTCCCGCTGGCGATCGCGCCACTGGGCCGGCGGGTCGTCCCGTTCCGGGATCTTGACCCGCATGCCCGGGTCGCGGCATCCGTCTACCGGTGATGGTGGTTGTGGGTGCCGCGAGCCCGCCCACATATATGATCATGAATGGCTCGGGCTGGCGTCGGTCCGCCCGGACCCCCAGCCGCCCGGACCCCCGGACGGTTGAGTGATTGATGAGACTTGACGTGAGGGTTGGCTGCTGATTGTCTCTCTGATGTCCGAGTGCTGGAAGCCGGTGTGAATCCGGCGCGGTCGCGCCACTGTGACCGGCCCGCCCACAAGGAGCGACGTCGGGAGTCAGACCCATCGCCGGACATGTCCTGCCGAGTGGAACGCGTGATTCCTGTGGAGGTCTCGCAATGGCATCTGCACTGGCGTATCCTGCCGCCAACGTTCCGGCCACGCCCGCGGCCCTGCCGACGATCCCGTTGCGTGAGCTGGCCCCATTTGCGATCTTCGGCTCGGTCCTGGCGCTGCTCCTGCTGTACTTTGTCGGCGCCGAGCAGGGCGCGGTATCGCTTGTGGGCGGCAGCTATGTCCACGAGTTCGTGCACGACGCCCGTCATCTGCTCGGCTTCCCCTGCCACTGAGCGGGTTCCGAGATGGTTCGCGCCCTGTTGATTCGTGGGATGTTGGTGGGCGTGGTGGCCGCCGTGTTTTCCTTCGCCGTCGCCAAGGTCCTTGGGGAGAGCGAGGTCGGGCGCGCGATCGCCTTCGAGTCGGCGCGGGAAGCCGCCGAGGGTGTACACGGAACAGAACTCGTTCCCCGGGCGCTGCAGAACACCATCGGCTTGCTGACGGGCCTGTTGGCGTTCGGTGTCGCGCTCGGCGGCCTCTTCTCCCTTGCCTATGCCTGCGCACAGGGCCGCCTCGGCGCGCTGGGGGCGCGCGGGACGGCGGCGTTCGTGGCGCTCGCGGGATTCGTGGGAATGTACCTTGTGCCTGCCCTGAAATATCCGGCCAACCCGCCGTCCATCGGTAATCCGGACACCATCGGCGAACGCACCAGCCTGTATTTCACGATGATGTTGATTGCGTTGTCGGTGGTCATCGGCGGTTGCGTGACGGCTCGGCGGCTCACGGCGAGGTTCGGTGCCTGGGACGCGGCATTGCTGGCCCTGGCCGGTGGGCTGGTGATAGTCGGGCTGGCCTATTACCTCCTGCCGCAGGTGCACGAGACCCCGGACGCTTTTCCCGCTGATGTGCTGTGGCGGTTCCGCGTCGCCTCATTAGCGATCAACGTGACGCTCTGGGCGACGATCGGCCTGTTGTTCGGGGCGCTGACCGATCGCGCGCTGCGGGCTTCGGCAGCGGCTGGCTCGCCGGGGGGCCGCGGCGCGCCCGGGGCTGGATCGCTGGTCGCCACCGAGGCATGACCGGTCCTGGCACCGGCCCGCCGCGCCTCACGCTGATCAGTCACGCGCCGACCGCCGCGACGCGGGCCGCGCGGTTCCCGAGTGATGAAGGACTCGACGCCGGGGAGCTGCGCCGCTTCGCGGCCGTCGGAGCCCGCCGTGCTGACCTCGTGTTGTGTGACACGTCGCTGCGTACCCGTCAGACAGCGGACGCGCTCGGCCTGGCCGGCGCCACAGCTGATCCGGCACTGCGTGACCTGGATATGGGGGACTGGCGGGGGCGCGCGCTTGCGGAGATCCCATCAGCCGATCTTGCGGCCTGGGTCGGTGACCCGGCCCAGGCGCCGCACGGTGGCGAGTCCGTGGCCGAGCTCATCGGCCGTGTCGGGCAGTGGCTGGCGCGCGGCGCGCGGGTATCGGGACGCACCATCGCGGTGACGCATCCGGCCGTGATCCGCGCCGCGTTGGTCGCGGTGCTGCGGTCGCCAGCGGAGGTGTTCTGGCGTATCGACGTCCCGCCGCTGTCCACGACGTTCCTGCACGGGCGTGCGGGTGATGTCTGGAACCTGCGGCATGCCTGCCTGCCAATAACCGGGGAAATGACCGCGACAGGCGCACCGGATGAGCGGGAGACGAGTGCCGCGGTAACACCTACCACGGCATAGCCGTGCCGCCGTGCCAATGATCACGATCGTGATATCGCGGTCACGGTATGGATGCGTCACCGGCATATGTTGATGATCAGTTTCCGGTCGACCGGTAGTGCCGCAGGCCAGTACGCCATGCGGCCGCGGCGAGCGCGAGCCCGGCGGCGGCGACCAGCGGTGAGGCGAAGCGGACCATGATCGGTAGGTCGAGCGGGTCGGGCTTCGCGAGCACGTACAGCGCGGGCTGCCAATTGAGGAAGGCCAGCGGCACGATGAAGGTCAGCGTCCGCATGCCCTGCCGTCCATACAGCGACATCGGGTACTGCGTCAGGAAGTTGCCGCCGTAGGTGACCGAGTTCATCGCCTCCGCTGTCTGCTGGACGAAGAACTGGACGGCCGCACCGATGATCCAGATCGCGCTGAACAGGGCGACACCGGCTGTCAGCAGCACGGGTACGAGCAGCACCCGGCCCGTGTTCCACGGGACGTCCAACCCGGCGATCGCAAGCCCGAGTACCCCAAGCCCCTGAGCGAGGCCACCGAGCCGACGTGGTGAAAAGCCGTCCGTGGCGACCTGGACAAGCAGCCCGACCGGCCGGACCAGCATCACGTCGAGGCTGCCGTCGCGGATGCGTTCGCCGATGCGCTCCATCGACCCGAAGAGCAGATTGGACACGGCGAACGAGGTGGCGGACGTCCCGTAGAGGAAGGCCACCTCGGCGAGGCTGAAGCCGGCGAGCCGCGGCACGTTTGTGAACAGCACTTTGATCACCGCGATGTCAAGGCCGGTCGCGAGAAACTGTCCCATCGTCAGCAGCAGCACCGATGCGCGGTACTGCCAGGATGCCCGCGTCCACATCCCGGCGAACAGGAGGTACTGGCGTACCAGGAGGAAGCGGTCATGGTTTCCGGCCGCCGCATGTCTTTCCGGTTCCAGCCGGGGCGCCGGGCCGGCGTTCTCACCCACCCTGGATCACCAGCTTCCGGGTGGCCTGAGCGGTGAGAAGGCCACCGATCCCGAACAGCGCGGCGGCCCACGCGACCTGGAAGGCGAGCCCCGTGAACAGTGACGTGTCCGTACGCTTGCCCAGAAAGATGTCCGCTGGTATTTGCATCATGGCGGCGAACGGCAGGGCCTGGGCCGTGGCCCGCAGCACGGTGGGCATGATGGCAAGAGGGACGGAGACACCGGAGAAGAACACCGCGCACAGGGTGTAGGCGTTTTCCAGACCGCGTTGATCGAGTAGCCAGAACGAAGCGAGAGCGATCAGATAACGCAGCCCGAAGCTGACCAGGAAGCCCAGCATGATGGATAACGCGAACAGCCCCCAGATGGTCGGGTCGCTGGTGATGCGCAGGTCGAACAGGACCGCGGCGACCGCCATCGGCGGCACCCCGCGGACGACCAGTTGGACGGCGCCGCGCCCGGCGTCATCCGCCAGCCACCAGGCCTGGAGGTTCACCGGCCTGGCCAGGTCCACGGCCACAGCGCCGGAGCGGATGCGTTCCGGCAGCTCGATGCCGCCGCCGAACAGCGCCATGGATGTGATCAGCGCCTGTCCGAGAAACACGAACGTGACCACGCCGGCAGTGTCGTACCCACCGAGACCTGGCCGTTGGCTCCAGACCTGGAGCAGGACGTAGGCGCGAATGATCCCGAAAACGGTGTTGGTGAATGCTCCGGCGGCGGTCGCGGCTCGGTAGCTCGCGTATCGGCGGGCGCTGCATCGGGTGACGGTGAGGTAGGTGATGAGTGGGGCTGTCATCGTGATCAGGTCATCACCGTGCGGTTGTCGGGTTGGGTTTCGGGCCGGTCTGGCTGGGCAGGGGCGTCCCGCTCATGCCCGCGGCGTAGAGCTGGGCGATGACGTCTTCGATCGCGGGCTCCCGGATGGACAGGTCCACCAGGGGGTAGCGGTTGGCGATCGCGGTGACCAACGGTGCCGCGCTTGCCGCTGTGGGGAACGCCAGCCACTGGCGTGGCCCGTCGACCCGCACCACCCTGGCACCAGCGACGTCGATCGGCGGGTGCGGTCCAGAAAGATCGACGATCAGAGTGCGTTCGCCACCGATGCGGGCGCGCAGATCGGTCAACAGCCCGTCGAAGCCGAGCCGGCCCTGATCGATGACCAGCACTCTGGGGCACAGCTGCTCGATGTCGGTCATGTCGTGGGTCGTGAGCAGGACCGTTGTCCCGTGTTCGCGGTTGAGGCCGGTAAGGAATTCGCGCACCGCGGTCTTGGACACGACATCAAGACCGATTGTCGGCTCATCAAGGTAGACGATTTCGGGGTCATGCAGCAGCGCGGCGGTGAGATCGCCGCGCATGCGCTGGCCTAATGACAGCTGGCGGACGGGGGTGTCGAGGAAAGGAGCCAGTTCGAGGATGTCGACGAAACGGTCCAGATTCTGTCGAAATCGGGCGGCTGGAACATGATAGATATGCCGGAGCAGGTTGAAACTGTCCCGCAGCGGCAGGTCCCACCACAGCGTTGTGCGCTGTCCGAAGACCACCCCCAGGCGATGGGCCAGCTGCATCCGCTGCCGGGAAGGATCAAGACCGCTGACCCGGATGCGGCCGGTGGTGGGCGTCAGGATTCCGATGAGCATTTTGATGGTCGTGGACTTGCCGGCGCCGTTCGGGCCCAGATACCCGACCATCTCGCCGGCCCGGACACGGAAGGTCAGATCGGTTACGGCCGGCACGTCCACTCGTTCGCGGCGAAACCGGCCGGCCCTGCGCCGCAGCACGAACGTCTTCTCGACCTCGGCGACGTCGATCACGGTATCGGTATCGGTATCGGCGTGGTGCGGGTGAGCTGTGCTCTGCCGCCCATCGTGTGGATCATCGGTCTGGCCTGCGGACGGCTGGCGCGGCACGGTCACAGTCAATGATCATAGCGGTGTCGTTGTCTTAGTG
>NZ_CAKJTR010000081.1:0-5691 GCF_917627355.1 Protofrankia sp. Cj3
GCGGCGCGGCCGGCCGCGGGAGCGCTGACCGCGGGGCTGGGACCGGTTTCTAACGACATGGCACTACCTCGAAAGAAAGTAGGAGACGAAGGCGGTTTCGCGCACACGACCGCCGGGCGGGCCGGGGGGTCACGGCGTTCCCAGCGATACCTGTGCATGATCAATGGCTTCCGGTGAAAGGTCGACGCCCCGGCGCAGGGTGCGCGCGACACGTCCGTGGCTCAGGACGTGGACACGGTCGGCCAGGCGGGCCAGCTCCTCGCTGTCGGTCGAGACCAGCAGGACCGCCGTGCCCGCGTCCGCGCTGCGCTCGATGATGCCGTGGACCTGATCACGCGCCTTCACGTCGATGCCGGCGGTCGGATCGTCGAGCACGAGTGCCTTCGGGGACAGACGCAGCGCACGGGCGACAAGCACCTTCTGCTGGTTACCACCGGACAGGCTTGTGATGGGTGCGTCCACGCCACGGGTCACGATCCCGAACTCGTCGACCCACCTGCGTACCTCCTGACGTTCGGAGCCGGCGTGGATGTAGCCGCACCGGACGTGGCGGCGCAGCGATCCCATGGTCAGGTTCTGGCGGACCGTCAGGTCGGCGAAGGTGCCGTAGCGCGCCCGTTCCCCCGGCACGAAGGCCAGGCGGGCGGCCATGGCCGCGGCGGGACGCGCTGGCGGGACGGCGACACCGTCCACGGACACGCGGCCCGCCCGGGGCAGCCGTCCGCTGAGCATCGCGCCCAGCGCCTCACGGCCCGACCCGGTCAGGCCGGCGATCCCGACGATCTCCCCGCGGCGCACGGTGGTGGACACCTCGGTCACGGTTCCCCCGGCGATTCCCACGAGTTCCAGCACGGCGGGGCCGGCCGCCTCGGCCGTCTCCTCGCGCCCGGCCGAGATGACCAGATCGTGACCGACCATCAGCCGGCCGAGGGTGTCGTGGTCCATGCCGGCGGCGTCCACCGATGCGGCCTTCCGGCCGTCGCGCAGGACCGTGATGCGGTCGGCGATGTCGAGGACCTCGTCGAGGTGGTGCGAGACGATGAGCACGCTGTGCCCGGCGTCTCGCAGCCGCCGGATCGTCGCCAGCAGCCGGTCCACGTCGGCCGCGGGCAGCGCGGCGGTCGGCTCGTCGAGCACCAGCACGGCGTTGCCCTGGTCCGGTTCGGGCAGCGCCCGCGCGATCGCGAGACCGGTGCGGTCGGCCAGCCCCAGCTCGCCCACGGGGGCGCGGACGTCGATGTCGAGCCCGACCCGCGCCACCCGCTCCTGCGCCCGCCGCCGGGCCTCCCGCCAGCGGATCCGGCCGAGGAAGCCGCGCGGGTAGGACAGCCCCAGCATCAGGTTCTCCACCGCGCTGAGGTCGAGGAGGAGCCCCAGATCCTGGTGGACGAAACGGATCCCGGCGTCGTGTGCCGCCGCCGCTCCCAGCTGCAACGGCACGCCCCGCACCACGACGCTGCCACCCGGGTCCGGGCGGTGGTACCCGGCCAGGATCTTGATCAGAGTGGACTTGCCCGAGCCGTTCTGCCCGACGAGGGCGTGCACCCGGCCCTCGTCGAGGGTGAGGTCGACACGATCGAGGACGACCTGCCCGGAAAACGTCTTGGACAGCGTGCGGATGTCCAGGGCCGGCGTGTTCACCCGGTCCGCCCGCGAAGCTGTCCCACCCGCACCATCGCTCACCTGGCCCACTGCTTTCACATTGCTGTCGGATTATGCCGTCAGGCCGCTTGTCACCCGGTTGTCACCCGGTTGTTGGACAGTTGTCGGCTGGCGGTGGCCGCCGCTCGGGAACTCCACCGTGGTTCAGGCCTCCCGCGGCACCGGAAAAGGCACCGCGGGAAGGCCCGGCACACCGGGCTGGTGGCCCCGGACGGACGCCGCCGGAATTCCTGTCAGGTTCAACCGGGGGCTAGGGCGTGTCTGATGGATCTTCGATCGTGCGGATCAATGCCCAGAAGGCGTCCTGCGGCGTTGTCGTCGGTCCGGATAGAACACCGCTATCCGGGCCTCCTCCGCCTTGCAGGCCACTTTCTGGATCATCGCCCACATCGACCAACATCCATCAGACACGCCCTAGCGGCCCCACAGCTTCTTGAACGTGTCCTTGAAGCCGGTCGGGCCGGGCCAGCCGTACTTCTCGTCCACGAGGGGCTTCGCCTGGTCGGGCGTGGTCACAAGATAGAAGGGCGTGACGGCGGCCTTGCGCTCGTCCGGCAGCGACCACTGGTCGACCGCGACACGAGCCATCTGGTCCACCATCGTCCACATCGCGAGCTCCTGTGGGAGCGCGCTCCACGCCGCCGAGGTGCCGTTGACGACCTCGGTGAACTGTGGCTGCGCGCCCTGGGTGCCGACCAGCTTCACCTTGCCGAGCATCCCGGCTGTCTTCAGGACGGCCGGGACGCCCTTCTCCAGGCCGTTGTAGGTGAAGTAGACGTAGTTGACGCCGGGATTTGCCTGCAGGTAGGAGGAGATGTTCTGCGGCACGGCGCCACCGGCGAGATCGTTGACCGTCGTCTCAAGGACGTGAACCTTGCAGGTGGGGCAGTTCTTGGCGAGCTCCGCCCGCATCCCGTCGGCCTGTGCCGTCAGGATGGGGTAGGAGGGGATCGTCACCAGCAGGACGTCGGCCTTCCCGTTCGAGTCCGTGGCTACGAAGTCGGCTATCGCGCCGCCGGTGATGCCGGCCGCGGAGCCGTCGGTGCAGTCCGCGTAGAGGTTGTTACCCGGTCCCGCGGGCACGTCCGTGGAATAGCACATGAACAGCGGGATGCCCTTGGACTTCGCCTGGTTCATCTGCTGCTTGAACAGGTCGACGGGGTAACCGGTGGTGGCGATGTAGTCCACGCCCGCGTCGATGGCCTGTTGGACGGCCGAGCCCGGGTCGGTGGCGGTGGCGCTCAGCGTGGTCAGGTTCCAGCCCAGGGCCGCGGTGGCGTCCTTGACGAAGCCGGCCAGGATGGCGCAGTTCGGGTCCGCGCACTGGACGAAGGCAACCTTCTTCTTCGGCGGGGCCGACGTCAGCGGCGTGGACTGGACAATGCTCGTCGGCTGCGTCAGATAGTTGGCGAGGTTCGCCTTGGCCGCGGCTAAGGACGTGTCGGAGGCTGGCGTCTGGCCTGTCGCCGGTGCCGTCGAGCCCGCATTGTCTGCGCAGGCCGCGAGGACTAGCGCGAGGGCCGCGCCGACGACGAGCGGCATTATTCTTCGAGAACCACGATGCATGTGATTACCCCGTCGCTCCGTGAGGGGAAAGGCCGGCAGCCGGACGAACAGCCGGCACCAGCCGGCTATCGTCTCGGAATAGCGTCGCCGAGTGATAAAAAATCAGTTGGAAAACAGTTGGGTGTGGGGCGGGGCTGTCGCCACCGACAGATCTGGATACCGAGTCAAGGCCAGATCAAGTGCCAGGAAAAGTATTCCTCGGCATGCTCGCTGTCAAGGACATGCTCGGCGGCCCGTTCCTGGAGGTTCACCGGGAATCGGACGCGCCCAGCCGCCGTCCAGGCACCATGACCACATACGAGGCGTTCCCTCCCCTCCCCGGCCGGCGGACCGGACACGCGGGCCGAAGATGCGCCCGAGGTGCCCGAGGTGCCCCCACACCGGCCCGTGGTCCACGTCACACGGGAACCATAAACGTCATAACGATTAACCGCAAGGGGAGCGGCGCGGGGAGAGCGCGCATCGCCCGTCCCCCAGACGCCGACCTGCGCAACAGCACCCTTGCGACGCTCTTGCCGCTAACTCATCATGAGGAATACAGTCTCACTCCGCGACCGGGGCGACGCGATGGCAGCGCGCCTGCGGACACCGGGAGGCGGCGGGTGTGCCGGGAAACATCGAGGCGCTCGGCCGCGTCCTCGGTCAGGCCGCGTCCTCAGTCAACCGGGTGCGCGCGGGAATCGCTGCCCACCACCAGCAGCTTACCGGGAGCCCGTTCACCATTGGTCAGCCAGTAACCGCCATCGCGATGTAAACCGACCTGATCGGGCGGAGCGCACCTGCCGTCAACCCGGTGGGTGTCAAAGCCGGTGCTCACCCCGGCGAAGGTCTCGTGACAGCTCGGGCAGTGGGCGGCGCTCAACGCCGTCCACCGGACACCGCATCGCCCGCAGCTCAACAGAGTCGGACGGTCGTAATCGACGTCCCGACCAGCCACTGGCTCGCTCCCTCACCCGTCCGACCCCGCATCCGCCACGGACCATGATGCGGTGGCCGGCGATCGAAGGCGCAGGCAGGGGCGGCCAGCCATGCGATACCTCGCATGGTAATGCGGCCCCAACGGGCCGCCCCGGTATCGACGCATGGTTGTCCGGCGACCGGGTGGCCCGGTCGCCGGACAACCATGCTCACGTCTGCCGGGGACCAACCCTCATAGAGATCATCAGGGCAGGCTGGCGGACACCGCCGTGATCCTGTCGATCGCTGTCACCCGGCGAACCCACCGCCGCTACCGCTACCACCGCCGGTCGTGGGACCGGACCCGGAGCCGGTGGCGCCGGACAGCGCGTCCGCGGCGCTGGACAGCGCACCGCGGGTGATGTCCAGCGCGGCATGCGCGACATCGTTGGCGGTGTTCTTGCCGGTGCTACCGGGGTCGGTGGCCGCATCGCCGCCGCTACCGGGGCTGGTGTTGTTTCCCGCGGGGGAGCCAACGCCTGGAGCAGGGGTGGTGCTGGCGCTGGTGTTGATCCCACCGGCGCCGGAGGCCGCGTTCGCGGCGCTGGACAGCGCGCCGCGGGTGATGTCGATGGCAACGCGGGACACATTGCCGGCCGCACCGGCCGCCGTGGCGCCCGGGTCACCACCAGCGGCCGTCGGGGAGGGGAAGGCGCTGGCCGGAGCCGCGCCCAGGAGCGCGGCGAGCACCCCGGTGACGGTGATGACACCGGCACGCCGCAGGGTTCTGGCGGTCATGCTTGCCCCCAGCAGATATCCGTAGTGGACGTTTCCTGGAACCGTAGATCGATACGTGAGGGGAAGGGGTCACATACCGGGCACTGTGGCAAGGGTTTCATCACAACCGATCCCATCGAGTCATCCGCACGCTCCCGGGGACTGGGGCGGCCGAGAGGAGGGAACACCATCGGTGAGACAACGGACGCGGGGAGGCCATGATGTCCAGGACAGCGACGGACCATCGGATACATGGTGACGCCGCCGCGGGCGCGGTGTGGGCTGTCCTGCTTGTCCTGGGCATCGCTGTGACCACGCTCGGCGTCGCGCTGGTCGCCAACCCGTCCAGCTCGGCGGACACCCTGGCCATCCTGGTCGGGCTGGCCCTGGTGCTCACCGGGATCACCGAGGTGCTCGCGGCGGGACGGGCGACGGAGCCCGCCCTGGCGGCCGTGTTCGGCGTTCTGCTGGTGGTGGGCGGGATCGTGGCGCTGGCCTGGCCTGATGTGACCCTTTGGACACTGGCCATAGTCGTCGGTGTGTCCCTCATGGTGGCCGGGCTCATCCGGTTGGTCATTGCCGCGGCCGCTCCGGCGGGGGAGCCCGGACGCGGGCGGGCCGTGGCCGTCGCGATCCTGTGCGTGATCGCCGGTATCGTGGCCGTGTCCTGGCCGTCAGCGACCGTGTTCGTCCTGGCCGTGATCTTCGGAATCTGGGTGATCGTTCACGGGGTCACACAGATCCTCCTTGCCCTGGGCCTCCGCCGGGCGCTACAGGCCAGCCACTGAC
>NZ_CAKJTR010000081.1:6086-11916 GCF_917627355.1 Protofrankia sp. Cj3
CTACCAGGCGGCGGTACCGCCGTCGACGTTGAGAAGCGCGCCGGTGATGCCCGCACCGGCGTCGCTGACGAGCAGCCGGGCCATCGCGGCGACCTCCTCGACCGTGTTCAGCCGCTTGATCGCGGCATCGTTCGCGTACGTCTGGAGGAACTCCGCATAGGTGATCCCGGCACTGGCCGCGGCAGCGGGACCGGCATCTTTCATCATGTCCGTCTCGATCGCGCCGGGACAGATCGCGTTACAGGTGATCCCGCTGGTGCCGTACTCGAACGCCGTCGCCTTGGTGAATCCGTTGAGCGCGTGCTTGTTGGTGATGTAATGGCTGACAGCGGCCTTGTTGCCCTGTTTGCCCTCGACGGAGGAAATATTGATGATCCGCCCCCAGCCGCGGGCAAGCATGGACGGGACAGCCCGCCGGGTGGCCCAGAAAACAGCGTTGATGTTCCAGTTGAGGGCGTTGGTCCAGGCCTCGTCGGTTAATTCGTGGATCAGGGCGAACCCGTCACTGCCACCGGCATTGTTCACGAGGATGTCGACGCGGCCGTAGTGCGCGACAGCGGCGTCGATCAGCCCCTCCACATCGCTTTGCAGCCGGACGTCACCGGGCACGAACTGGGCCCGGTCGCCGGCCGCGAGCTCATCGAGAGCCTCCTTGCCCTTGGCCTCGGAACGGCCGCTGATCACGACGTTCGCGCCGTCGGCGAGGAGGGCCTCCACGATCCCGCGGCCGATGCCACGGCTGCCTCCGGTGACGACGGCGACACGTCCGTCGAGATTCATACGCACGACCTCCTGGTCGGAAAAGGGGTAATCACAATACGGGCGGTCCGGAAAAGGACGCCCGGGAAAAAGACGGCCGGGAAACGCTGGGGGGTCACCGCGGGATGTCGGCACCGCCCTCGTCGAGCAGCCGCTCGACGACCCGGTGGAACTGCTGGAGACCGGGCTCGTTGCGGCCGAAGACGAAATCCGTGCCGTCCAGCGCGGCAAGCCCCCGCTGCACACCGAAGCCGGTCGCGTAGTCCTCGTCCAGCACGACATCGTGGAACCAGTCGCGGGTGGTGTCCGCGGCCGTGCGTTCCTCGTCGTCGGCCGGTGGGTGACGCAGCAGGATCAGCTGCTGGGTCCGGGACTCCTCGACGGTGCGGCCGGGCAGCACGAGCGACACCGCGACCTGCTGACGCCAGCCCCCGGAGAACGCCAGTCCCGGGAAGACCCAGAAGATCGCGCCGACGCAGGCGGCAGGATCCCAGCTCCGCGGTGGTTGCGTGGCCGCCTCGGCAATGGGCCGCAGCGCGAACGCGTTGCGCTGGTGGGGGCCCCAGCTGTCGAACGCGGCCATGTTCGACAGGTTGGTCCGGAAAACCGTCGTCCGGTGCAGCGAGGCGAAGTGGTATCCCTCGAGGTACCCGTCAACCGTGACCTTCCAGTTCGGCCCGGGTAACACGCGCGTGGAGTAATGGTGGCACCCGGCGAGCCCCAGCCCGTCGAGCAGCGGCTCGAGGTCACCGAGCCAGTTGTCCAGGTCGAGCGGACGGCCCGGGGTGAGCCCCACGAAGACGATGCCGGCCCGTTCCTCGGCGGGCAGCGACACCAGCCCGGCGCGGCCGCGCTCCAGCGCTCCGAACGTCTTCTCGCTGGCGACTCCGACGAGGCAGCCCGCCATGTCGTAGGACCAGGCGTGGTAAGGGCAGGTGATCCGCTGTGCTCGGTTCGTCCGGCCAACGCCCTCGGCGACCAGCTCGGCGCCCCGGTGGCGGCAGGCGTTCACGCTGGCGTGCACGGCACCGGCGGCGTCACGGGTGATGAGGACCGGGATGTCGACGACCTGAATGGCCTTGTAGCTACCGGGCTCGGGCAGCTCGCACGACATCGCCAGCGGCAGCGGGACCCGCCGGTGGATGCTGTTGATCTCGTCACGCCAGCGCCGCGGGTCAGAGTAGTTGCGGACGGGCTCACGCCACTGCGCCGGGGCCTGGTCGGTCCCGTTCTCCTGGTAGAGCCGGACCAGCCGCGCCATCACCGACCGCGCGTCCCGGCCCACGACATCATCGGCATGGCCGTCCAGCATGGAGGTGTAGACGGGGGTGGCGGAGGGCGCGGACGGAGGAGCCGTGTCCGTGCTGGTCATCGGAGCGACCCTGTCAACACACACATCATTTTTACCGGCACGCCCGAAACCTCCTCCGTCACGATCCGGGTAACTATGATCCGCATCACATCCCCTTAACTAGAGAATGTCAACAGTAACTTTTTGCGATGCCAGCAGTGCTCCCCGGCGGCGGACCGACGCCCACTCGCTCGCCCAGCCACCGGCGACAGCCCGAACCGACCACGGGCCCGACGCGGCGACGTGACCACGGCGCCTCCTGGGCCGGCACACTTAAGATCAAATACTTACTGAAGTTATCATCAATATAGTGACCTATGCCAACGCGGACTGAGCCTCGCGGACGAGCGGGTACAGCTGACGCGACGATCAGGGCTCAACCACCCGCGCATGTTTCTTGACTCGGATTCCCAAAAGCCGCAGCATGACCGGAATCACAGACCGATGGCCGGACCAGGGCCTGCCCGGCGCTGCCCGGCACGACGCCGGGCGCGGTCCACGGCCTGGCCAGGAGAGGCAACAGCGATGACGCAGCCAGCGACCGGAACAGACCCGCACCCGCTCGACGACGCTGCCCGCGCCGCGCTGACCGACCTCGTCGTGCGGGGTATGCGGCGCGGTCCGGCCCCAGACCTGGACCGTCTGGTGCAGGCCGGGCTGGCGCTGGCCAAGGGGCCGGTGACGATGCCCACCGCCAGTGCCAGAACCCTCGTCGGCGGCTGGTCCCGGCTGCCGGCAGGCTCCCCCGAGCGGGAGCGGGTCACCGTCCTCTACCACGCGTTCCTGCCGGTCAACAGCCGGTTACGGGAACTGTGTACGGCCTGGCAGCGCCGGCCGGACGGCGCACCCAACGACCACGGCGACGCCGTCTACGACGCGTCAGTGCGCGACCAGTTCGACGACGTGCACACGGCTATCACACAGATCATCCGCCGGCTCGCCGACCAGGTCCCCGCGCTCGCCCGCTACCGCGGCGAGCTGGGCGCCGCGCTCGACGCGTTTGACGCCGGTGACACCACCGCCCTGACCGCGCCGCTGAGCGACTCCTACCACACGGTGTGGATGCGGCTGCACCAGGAGCTGCTGCTGCTGCTCGGCGTGAGCCGGGCCGAGGACGAGGCGCTGGAGAACCTGCTGGTCTCGAGGGCCGGCGGGTGAGCACCGCATCATCATCTCCGTTCCCCGGCGTGCCCCTCATCCCGTACGGCCACGGTCATGTCCGCGGCCTGGATGCCGCTGAGCTCGGCACGCACGGCATGGAGATGGACAGCCTCGTCCGGCTGGGGCTGCCGACCGTGCCGGGCCTCACGATCCCGGCGTCACGTGCCGGCGACCTGACCGACACAGCCGTCGCCCGTGGCGCGGTCGAGCTGCTGTCCGCGCTTGCCAGCCGACGGGTCGGGCAGAGCGAGCGGCCCATGTTGATACGGCTCGTCGCGAGCGCCCCGGTGCCGGCGGCGGGCCTGCCACCGATGGTCGCGGGCCTCGGGCTCTGCCTCGACACGGCCCCAGCGCTGTGCGCGGCGATCGGCCGCGCGGAGGTGCTGTACGAGACCTGGTCGGCTACGGTGCGAAGTATCGCCGAGGGTGCTCTCGGCGTCCCCGCGGATGACATCGACGGCGTGGTCCTGGACAACCCCGACCCAGCCAAACGGCTGCACGCGCTGCTGGAGATGTGCGAGCGGCTGGGCAGCCGGCCATACCCGGACGACCCGGCCGAGCAGGTCGCGCTCGCTGCCACCGCGAAGTTGGCCCGGTGGCGCTCCCCGCGGGGGCGGCGTGCCCGCGCGGCCCAGTCGCTGCCGGCTGACACCCCGATCGCGCTGCATCTCCAGGCCCTGCTCATCGGCCCGTGGGCGCGTTCGGGGCACGGGAGCGCGACCAGCCGCGACCCCGACAGCGGCGCATTCGCGCCGAGCGGGGTGTTCCATCGCGGCGTGCGCCGCAACGAGTCACCGAGCGGGCCGGGCGAGCCGGTGACGCGGCTCCCCGGTGGCGCCGATCTCCTGCGGGCGGCGCTGGCCACCCTCGAGCACCACTTCAACGCCGTGGCGCACGTCGGGTTCGAGCTGCGCGACGGCGAGCTCGCCCTGCTCAGCGCGGCTCCCTACGACCACCCCAGCCCAGCCGCCGCGGTACGGCTCGCCGTGGACCTGGTCGCCGCCGACACCATGGACCGCGCCACCGCGGTACTGTCCGTAGCTCCCCAGCAGGTACAGGCATTGTTGCACCCACAGCTGCGGCTGCGCGGCGGCGAGCCGCTGCTGGTGCGCGGGCTCGCGGCCTCCCCCGGGGCGGCCAGCGGACGGATCACGCTGTCCAGCGGCGACGCGGTCGAGCGGGCCGCGGACGGTGTGCCCGCCATCCTGGTGATGACCGAGACGACGCCCGCGGACGTACCGGGCCTGCTGGCCGCGGACGCCGTCGTCACGACGGGCGGAGGGCTCGCCTCGCACGCGGCTGTGGTCGCCCGCGGCGCCGGCAGGCCCGCGGTGTGTGGCGCGTCCGCGCTGCGGGTCGATCCGGTCGCGGGCCGCGTCAGCGCCGACGGGCGGGAGCTGCGCGAGGGGGACGTCATTTCTGTCGACGGGCGGACCGGTGAGGTGTATGCCGGGGCGGTCCAGGTGCGCCCGGCGGCCCCGTCCGCGGAGCTCGATGTTCTGCTCGGCTGGGCCGACGACCACCGCCGGCTCGGGGTTCGGGCCAACGCGGATACCGCGGCCGACGCGGCGAGCGCCGTCCGGCTGGGCGCCGAGGGCATCGGTCTGTGCCGCACCGAACACCAGTTCCTGGGTGCCCGGCTGCCGCTGGTCCGCCGGGTCATCATGGCTGAGGATGCCGACGACGAGCGCGAGGCTCTCGTGGCCCTGGCTGACGCGCAGCGCGAGGACTTCCGTGACCTGCTGCGTGCCGTGGGAGATCGACCGCTGACGGTACGTCTGCTGGATGCTCCGATGCACGAGTTCCTCCCCCATGACGGCGACGGCGACGACGACGACTGGCAGGCCGCCCGCGCCGCGGCGCTGCGCGAGGCCAACCCCATGCTCGGGGTGCGCGGCGTACGGCTCGCCGTGGTGCGTCCCGGGCTCTATCCGGCTCAGGTCGGTGCCCTGTTCGCCGCCTGGATCGACGTGGCCGCCGAAGGTGTGCGCCCCGCCCTCGAGGTGATGATCCCGCTCGTCTCGATACCGCGGGAACTGGCGCTGGCCGCCGCCGATGTCGCCGCCGTCGCCACCGACGTAGCCCGGCGCACCGGCGTCGACATTCCCTACCGCATCGGCACGATGGTGGAGACACCGCGGGCCGCGCTGCTGGCCGGCCAGCTGGCGGCGCACGCGGAGTTCCTGTCCTTCGGTACCAACGACCTCACCCAGCTCACCTACGGTTTCTCCCGCGACGACGTGGAGAGCCGGCTGCTGGCCACCTACGTCGAACGCGGGCTGCTTCCGTCGAGCCCGTTCGCCGAGCTCGACGGCGAGGGCGTGGGCGCGCTGCTCGCCATCGCCATCCGGCGGGCGCGGGCAGCCCGGCCCGACATCACGATCGGAGTATGCGGGGAGCACGGTGGCGACCCGGCGTCGATCGCGCTCCTTGAACCGCTGGGCTTGGACTATATCTCCTGCTCACCGCGGCGGGTGCCGGTCGCGCGGCTCGCCGCCGCCCAGGCCCGTCTGAACGCCGCGGCCACCCAGGGTGAGGATGCCATGGCTTCCATGATCA
>NZ_CAKJTR010000081.1:12116-19655 GCF_917627355.1 Protofrankia sp. Cj3
CGCGAGCGCGAGCGGCGCGAGGAGCTCGCGAGCCTGCGGGAAACCGTCATGCAGGCCTGCCTGGAACTGGGCGGCCCGGCCGTGGCCCGCGGGCTCGGCGACGACGGGCCGGGCTTCGACGAACACGCCTGGACGGTCCTGGGCCGCGAGATCGGTCTGGCCTGCCTCGGGCTGCCCGAGGACATCGGCGGTGCGGGCGGCCTCGCCGAGCTCACCACCGTCGCCGAGGTGCTGGGCGCCACCCTGCTGCCGGTACCGTTCCTGTCCTCGACCGTGCTGGCCGGCCAGGTGCTGGCCGGGGCCGGTGGGCCGGCGGCGGCACTCGCGGACATCGCGGCCGGGCAGGTGACCGGGCCCGCGGTCACCGACGCCGACGGGCTGTGGCGGCCCGGCCGTCTTCAGCTGACGTTCCGTGACGAGGGCGGGGACAGCGGCCGTGACCGGGTGGTCCTCGACGGGGTCGCGCCCTTTGTGCTGGACGGTCCGGGTGCGCGCCGCCTCATCGTCGCGGCCGTGTCCCGGCCGGGGGACGGAGCGGATCTCTTCCTCGTCCCCGCTGACGGCCCCGGTGTGACCGTCACGCGGCTGACCACCCTCGACCTCACCCGGGCACAGGCCCGGGTCACCTTCACCGGCGCGGCCGCGACTCGGCTCACCCGCGGTGGGACCGCGACCGATGTGGTCTGCCCCGCGCTGGACACCACCGGTGTGGTGCTCGCCGCCGAACAGCTCGGCGGCGCCCAGGCGTGCCTGGACATGATCGTCTCCTACGCGAAGGAACGCCGCCAGTTCGGCCGTCCGATCGGCGGCTTCCAGGCCGTCAAGCATCTGTGCGCGGACCTGCTCGTACTCGTGGAGATGTCACGCTCAGCGGTGGACCGCGCGCTCATCGCCGCCGGCACCCCCGCGTTCGCCGAGGCGGCGGCGGTGGCGCAGGCGTGGTGCTCGGACGCGTTCCGCACCGTCAGCGCGGAAACCGTCCAGTTGCACGGCGGGATCGGGTTCACCTGGGAGCACAACGCCCACCTGTACTTCCGCCGGGCCCGCGCCGACGCGGTGCTGCTCGGCGGTGCCGCCCACCACCGTGAGCGCATCGCCACCGTCCTCGGCTGGTAGCCACCGATCACCGGTACAGACCGGACAGGTGGGCGAGGCCGTGGCCGGGACGGATCAGTCATCGCACCCTGCTACCGGTGGAGCTGGTGTGCGGTTGGTCGGACGGTTGTCCCTGACGTCACTGTCGCTGGCGAGAGCGACCGTGCCGAGGCTGTTGAAGATTCTCTCCGGGGCGGCGGTGGCCGCATTACGAGCCACGACACTGTCGTGCGGTGCAGTGGTAGTCGAAGAGAAGACGAGATCGACGACATCGGCGATATCAACCGTGCTGTTGCCGAGGCCCGTCGGTCGCTCGCGGCCATCGAACCATTCACGCTGATCGTGGGTCCGGCGACCGGCTCCCCGGACTCGATCGGACTCGATCGGACTCGATCGGACTCGATCGGACTCGCCGTCGTCCCCTGGGAGCCGCTGCTTGCCCTGAATGACCACCTCCTTGACGCGGGGGCCCGCACGGTGAAAGCCATGGGCGAACCTGACGAGTTCCACCCATATATCAACATCGCCTACGTCGGCGAAACGATCGACGCGCGCCCGGTCGTCGAGACCGTCGCGACCCTGCGGGAGCTGCCCCGGATCCGCGTCGTGGTCCATTCCGTCGCCCTGGTGGAGCTGCGCCGCGAGAGCCCGTTCAATCCATCACGGCGACGACATCGTGTTCGTCGACACCCGGATGACGGGTACCCACAATGGCCCGTGGGCCGGTGTGCCCGCCACCGGCAGACCCATCGACGTGCGCTGCGGCTGCGTCTTCCACTTCGACGGCGACCGGCTTATCAAGGAGACCGTCTACTTCGACCACGCGACCCTGCTCGGCCAGATCGGCGTCGGCGGCTGACGATCGCTACCAGCGCCTGGTGACGGCCGGACTGATCCGGCCGGGCGTCCATTCGACCGGGCGCATTTGCCCGAGCCCGCGGTTGATCGGACGGGGCGCATGTCCGAGGAGTGGCTCACCCAGCTGCACGCCGAACGCTGATGGCAGCGCGGAGCTACCCAATGCAATGCCCCGCACGACGTGGTGGCCGCCCAGCTGTGTCGATCCGGCAACGCGTCCCGGTTGCCATCACGGACAGATGTGGACAGCTGCTGGCCCTGCGCGATGCCCCTACCCCGCATAGTGGACACTGGTGGCCGTATCCCCGATGATGGTCGGTTCGTCTGAAAGGGCGGCATCATCGGTCGCCTGGCCGGGTTAGATCATCCAGGAGCACGCCTTGTCCACGCAGAATCGTCGCCGGGTCGTCGAGGCTGCCGCCTCCACCTGGGCGGAAGACCTCATCGACATCTCCGGTCGCAACACACTCCTCAACTTCCGCCACAGCAGGACCACCACCCTCGACCTGGCCGACAGCGCCGCTGACGTTCTGGGACGGCTGCTCCACGGCGAACGGGTCCGGCTGTCCGACCTTTTCCCCGATCCGGATGCGATCCTTCGCGCCCGGACCGCCGCCAAGAACATCCGTGGCAAAGCCCGGGTCGTCGAAGAAGAACAGGGCATCCGACCTGCTTTCCTGATCTACGGAGCCCTGTCGTGGACGCCGCCCGGTGGGTCCTCACAGGGCATCCCCCGGCCGAACGCGCCGGTGCTACTCCGACCCGTTGAGATCACACCGATCGACCCCACGGGTAGCGACTTCCATCTCGAGGCCGGCGACGAGATACAGATCAACCAAGTGCTGTTGCACCTCCTGCGACGCAGCTATGGCGTCACCGTTGACCTATCGGGTGTCCTTCCGGAAAACGGGCTGACAGCCAACGGTGTCGACAGCGGCGGATCCCGGGTGACCGGTGACGCGGATGGCGGATGGGTGCCGCCGCGGGTGGGCGACGACAACGAGCCGGCGGACACCACGGCCTCCGCCGCCGATCCGCGAGTGTTCATCGACCGGGCACTGACGCAGGTCGAGCACGTGTTCAGCGCGATCCGGGCGGCCGCCGGGCGGGCGCTGCCAGGGCTCACCGTGACCAAGGAATTCGCGGTGGGGCTCTTCAACTACGAGAAGCTGGCCATGGTGGACGATCTCGGCCGGGCCCATGACCTCATGGCCGCCCATGACATCGTGGCCGCGCTCGCCGGCGATGGCCGAGCACGGGACGCATTGGCCACCAGCGGCCGCGACACGCCCATCCGACCTCCGGACGAGATCGCCCCCGTCGAGGAGTTCATCGTCCTGGATGCCGACTCCTCCCAGCACGCCGCGATCGAAATGGTCCTTGCCGGCCGGCACCTGGTCATCCATGGCCCGCCGGGAACCGGCAAGAGCCAGACCATCGCCAACCTCATCGCGAGCCTCGCCGCGCACGGGAAGACCGCGCTCTTCGTCGCCGAGAAGCGCGCGGCTATCGACGCCGTCGTCGATCGGCTCACCGACGCGGGGCTGGCTGACCTCGTCCTGGACCTGCATGGCGGCGGAACCGCGAAGAACAAGCGGCTGGTCGCGCGTCAGCTCGCCGATACGCTGGAGGCTGCGCGCCAGACACCACCGCCGGATCGGCAGACACGGGTCCGGTACGGGCAGCTCGCCGAACAGCGCCGCACGCTGATCGAACATGAACAGATCATGCACACGATCAGGCCACCGTGGGATCTCAACATTTTCGACGCCCAGTCCGAACTGGCCGGGCTCCCGGATGAGTGCACCAACGACGTCCGTTTCACCGGGTCTGTGCTACGAGATCTCGGCGCGGCAGAGTCCCGGGCTGTCGACTCCGATATCCGTCGACTCGCCGATCTCGGCGGGTTGACGCTCACTCCTGCGGTCTCCCCGTGGGCCGGCGCCCGGGTACGCACGTCCGACCAGGTGCGCGATCTTCGCGATCACGTCAACACGCTGCTGAGTAGCGCCCTACCCGACGCCGACCGCCTCCTGAGCGAGCTGATCACGCGAACCGGACTCCGGCAGCCCGCCGTCGTGGCCGAATGGGAAGAGATAATCACGCTGCTGGATGACCTCCAGCAGCTGCTGGAACACCACGTCGACGAGGCGATCACCGCCTCCGCGGACGAGCTGGCAGCTCTTGTCGAGGCCACGGCGTCCCGCTCGTGGCGACGCCGGAACGCCAGCGGGATGAGCCTTGGACAACGGCGAACTCTGCGACGTCGGGCCAGGGCGCTGCGGCGGGACCGCGCGTTCCGACGCGCCACCCTGCACGCGGGCGTTTCCGCGGTCGTCGCGATCACTGATCGTTGGCGCGCTCTTGCCGTTGACGATCGGGCGCCGAGCGCACCGCCGGAGTTGGCCGAGGCAGCCGCCTCCCACCAGGAGCTGCTGCGCAGGTTGGCCGCGGTTTCGGCGGTACTGGCCACAGCCCGGTTGGAGGACATGTCCGCTGACCGCGCGGCCGACGTGCTACGGCGGATGCGTGACGACCCGATCCTGCAGAACCTGCCTGAGATCAACGACCTGCTGGAGCGGCTGCGCGGTATCGGGCTGGGCACCCTGGTCGATCTTCTCGTTGCCCGGGAGGCCGATGCCGAGACAGCAGCCCAGACGTTTCGATGGACCTGGCTGCGGTCCATCCTCGATGAGCTGGCGCTGACCGAACGTGGGTTCAGCGGATTCCGGGGCGATGCGCACTCGCGCATCGCGGCCAAGTTCGTCACCACCGACTCCGAACATCTTCAGGCCACCACCGATCGGATTCGCCGACTGGTTGCGGAACGCCTGTACCTGGCCATGAACGCCTTCCCAGGGCAGGTGCCGGTGCTGAAAACGCAAGCGCGTAAGAAGACCCGGCACCTTCCCATTCGGGACCTCGTGACAAAGGCCGGCGACCTGGTGCTGGCCGCCCGCCCCTGCTGGGCGATGTCTCCACTGGTCGTGAGCCAGCTGCTGCCCGCGCAACGCCTGTTTGACGTCGTCATCTTCGACGAGGCAAGCCAGGTACGGCCGGCGGACGCGATCACTTCGATCATCCGTGGCCACCAGCTCGTGGTCGCCGGCGACCCGCACCAACTTCCGCCGACGACATTCTTCGCCCGGTTTCTCGCCGCCGGTGACGAGCAGGCCGGTGGCGGCTCCGACGGAACTGGCGACGACGACAGCGACAGCGCGACGAACACTGGAGACTTCGAGTCGATTCTGGATGTCCTGCAGACGCTACTGCCCAGCCGACGACTGCAGTGGCACTACCGCAGCAAGGACGAACGACTCATCACGTTTTCCAACGTCCACATCTACGACAATGATCTGATCACTTTTCCCGGTGTGCTGACCGGGACGCCCGTCGAGCACGTCCTGGTCGACGGGCGGCTGTCCCCGGGCCAGCAGGCCCCGGCACCCGAGGAGGTCGAGGCGGTTGTCGACTTGGTGCTGCGCCACGCCGAGCAACGCCCGACCGAAAGCCTGGGTGTCATCACCATGAGTGATAAGCAGGCGCAGCGGATCGATGCCAAGCTGCGAGCCGCCCGCGCCGGGCGTCCGGATCTCACCGGCTTCTTCTCCGAAAACCCGGACGGCATCCGGCGTCCGTTCTTCGTGAAGAACATCGAACGGGTCCAGGGCGACGAACGCGATTCGATCATTCTGAGCATCGGCTACGCCAAGGGGGTCGACGGCCGTCTCCCCCACAGATTCGGTCCACTCAACCTCGACGGCGGGGAACGACGGCTCAATGTGGCCGTGACCCGCGCACGGCGGCGGATGACCGTGGTCAGCTCCTTTTCGGACTATGACATGCACCCGGAGAAACTGCGCGCCACCGGTGCTCGCCTGCTGCGGGCATATCTGGAGTACGCCCGGCTCGGCGCCGACCTGACCGGATCGGGTCAGGCAACCGGAATTGACCTCAACCCCTTTGAGGACGACGTACTGAAGGCCCTGCAGGAAGCGGGCATACGGGTCGTTCCCCAGTACGGGGTGTCCGGTTGCCGAATCGACTTCGCCGCCGCTCATCCCGAACAGCCTGGACGTATGGTGCTGGCCATCGAAGCGGACGGAGCGAGCTACCACAGCTCGCAATCCGCACGGGACAGGGACCGCCTTCGTCAGGAACATCTGGAACGCCTCGGCTGGCGCTTCCATCGAATATGGTCGACAAGCTGGTTCCGGGACCCGATCACCGAGCTGGCGAAGGTGCAGGCGGCCTGGAAGGAAGCGGTCACCGCGGTCGACAGCGATGCACCGGCCCGACCGACCATGCCAACACCGCGAACGAAACCGGTGGGATCCACACCCATGCCGCCGAGGCGGAAGGGAGCACGGCCACGCCTACGCGCGCGCGGCACGCCGATCGTCCAGTACACCGATTCCCAGCTCGACGCCCTCGTGCGGTGGATCCGCAGTGACGAGCTGCTTCGTACCGAGGAAGAACTGGTGGAGGCGGCCCGATCCGAACTCGGGTACGGCCGGCTCGGCCCGGTGATCCGCAGCCGGCTCACCGAAGCCGTCAGGCGGACCAACGTCGGAAACGGGACAGTCTGATGCCGGACGTGCTGGACACGGTCACCCGGGAACGGTTGGCGCGTCTTATCGTCGACCAGGACGGACCGTATGAACGGACCGGACGCGAGATCGCGGCGCTGTTTCGTCATGCGGATTGGCCGGATCCGGTGGACTACGACGGTTCATACCGGGTCCCCTGGGTCGACGAACTCCTGACATCCAGAGCCGGAGATCGGAATGCGGTCGAACGAATCCTGCGCCGGCTGTGCGACCAGCGGGAGTACGACGACCCACGATCAGCCGTCGCCATGCGGGATGCCGTCAACCGGATTCTCAACACAGACGGCCTCGCCGTGGCTTACCGTGGCGGCCAGAACATTGTTATCGACGTGAGACCATCGGCTGCCGAACCGGCGGCAAGCGCTCCAGTCGAGTTGACCGTTGACATAGCCGACTTCGTACACGACCACGCTATGGTCGGACTGCTGCGGAGTCGACTCGGCGAAGCCGTGACATGCAGAGAAAATGGCGCCTACTTCGCGGCGATCGTCACGGTGGGAAGCCTTCTCGAAGGCGTCCTGCACGCGGTGGTGCAACAACGAGACAAAATTCTGGCGGCCGAGAGCACCAGCGGAACCCGTACCGCTGCGACATCCGCGTCCGGTCGCGGGAACAGAGATCAGCCCAATCTTTACAACCTCATCGACACCGCGCACCGGTACGGACTCATCAAGCGCGACGCCAAGGACTTCGCCCAGGTCTTGCGCGAATACCGCAACTTCGTCCACCCGCGGTCCCAACTTGAACGCAACGTGCATCCGGACGCCGACCTCGCGACCATCTGCTGGAATGTCGCGATCATGACCCTCAACGACCTTGGCGCATCGCATTCGCAGACCCGGGATGGCGACCCGCGCTCGGATGGGCCGAAGTCATCCCGTTGAACGGTTACCGGGATCACGCCGCCGGACGCGGCTGCAGCGGCGGTCCGGCAGGTGACGAGGTGCGCCGTCGCAAGTAGATCTACGCCGCGTCT
>NZ_CAKJTR010000081.1:20058-21906 GCF_917627355.1 Protofrankia sp. Cj3
GCGGTGGCCCGCCAGACGGCTCCAGGTCGCCGAACGGGGTGGAAATGTCGGGATGGCAAGCTAAACTGAACATATGTTCGATACATCCGATGGATGCGCACGATCTGATGTGTGTCCACCATGTGATGCGTGCGCGGGCCCCGAGCCCATCGCCGGGTTGGATGCGGATGCCTGCCTGACCCTCATGACGACCATCGTGCAGGAGAAGGCCAGGTTGGACGCGGCGCTGATCCGCACGCAGGCCCGGTTCGTCGAGTTGCGATCCGCGGCCGGGCCGGACCCGGTGGTCAGCGAGTTCGCCGCCAGTGAGATCGCCATCGAGCTGGACCTGTCGTGCGGCGCCGCAGCGGCCCAGCTGAAGCTGGCGCACACGGTGACCTGCCGACTACCGGCCACCCTGGCCGCTCTGGCAGCCGGTGCGATCGACCTGGGCCGAGCGCGCGCGGTCGTCGACGCCACCGACTCGCTGTCGCAGGTCCACGCGGCCGCTGTCGAGGAGAAGGTGCTGGCCCGCGGCGGTCGAGCCAGCCACACACTGTTCCGCCAGGCACTGCGCCGGGCCGTGCTCGCCGTCGACCCCGATGGCGCCCAGCGGCGCCACGAGAAGCAGCGCCGGGAGCGGCAGGTTCGCATCGGGCCCCTCGATGACGGCATGGCCGAACTGTGGGCGTTCCTGCCGGCCGCCGACGCCCAGGCCGCCTACCAGCACATCGACGCCCTCGCCCGCTGTGCCGGCGCTCCGGACGATCCCCGGAGCATGGATGAACGCCGCGCGGACGTCCTCACCGACCTTCTGCTGGGCCGCCATCATGATTACGAACCCGTCCACATCGAGATCGGGGTGATCGTGCCTGCTGACACCCTGCTGGGGCTGACCGACGCCCCCGGCGAGCTGGCCGGTCACGGGCCGATCCCCGCCGGGCTCGCCCGCGACCTGGCCTGCGCGGCCAACGCCACCTGGCGGCGGATCCTCACCGACCCCGTCGACGGCAGTCTCCTGGATGTGAGCCGGCGACGGTTCCCCTCAGCCGCGCTTGCCCGTCACGTGCAGACCCGGGACCGCACCTGTCGGTTCCCAAGCTGCCGTAAACCCGCCGCGGCCTGCGACCTCGACCACGTCCAGCCCCATGCTGACGGCGGGACCACCGACCCGGCCAACCTGCTCACTCTGTGTCGCCGCCACCACCGCATGAAACACAAGGGGAACTGGTTGGTCGACCTGGCTGGCTCCAGAGGCTCGGTCACCTGGACCAGCCCGGAGAAACGTGTCCACCACACCGGCCCGGAACCCTACATCGACTGCATTCCGAACCCGGAGCCGGAGCTGGACCCACCACCGTTCTGAAAGCAGTCATTCCAAAAACAGTCACCGCGGCTCATGCGGGGACTTTCACCTGGCCACCAGTGGGGATTCCAGACAGCCGGTGCCGACACCGCAGCCGAGGTCCGAGGTCCGGCATCGCACCCTGTGGGGTGGCACTTGACGGGTCACCGGTCGTCAGCTGACGACCCCTGGGTCGGCGTGGGCTATCGACTGGCAGGCGACGATCACCCGGATCGTGCATCGGCGGCGACGGTACCGGCGCCGATGCGCCTGCCCGGGTCCGCGCACGGTCGTGGCGCCGGTGCCGGCGAAACCGGTCGGTAAGGGCCGGTTCACGCCTGCGCCGCAGCCGGAGGCAAGCCAAACGATTCTTTTCCTGGCTACCCGGCCCTGACAGCACCGACCCACCCGGTCAGCACGCACACACCAGACCCGCGGACTGACCCACCGCCGCGGGCAGCACCCACCCGACCGGCAACGCCGACCGGGTTCCCGACGTGCGCTTCCACGGCATCACCGAACAC
>NZ_CAKJTR010000082.1:0-10994 GCF_917627355.1 Protofrankia sp. Cj3
ACCCGGCGTGGCCCGCAGGCATGCCCACGACTCGTCACCTACAGCAAGATCTCTAAACCAGGTGAATGTTTACGACAAGATGACCTTCAGTTGCGGAAGCATGGAGCGTGAGCTAACCCGCGAGGAGCTGTTTGAGTCACTCTGGGACCGGATTGTCGTGGAGCTTGAGCGAAAGCCATTCTGAGCGGGCGTGTTGCACTCCATTGGCGGTCGCTTTAGTTGTGTGTTTATCGTGTCGAGTCTTGTTTATGATGTGAATGGATTTGCTAGGTAGTATGTGAGCCAGTTTATAGACGTGGCTCAGGTCTGCGCGAACCATCAGTGATATTGCGCGCTGCGACGGCAGGAATCTTGTCGTCGGTCGCTTTTACGGAGTACTCCCAGCCGCCGGCAAAGGGCTAGCCGACTGCCGCAGAGGCGTGTCCTGCGAATCAGAGAAGATCTCAAACCCGTCCTCTACCACCGCAACATGCCTCCGCAAATCCTCCGGGTGGATATCGCTCAGGTACTGGGCCGGAATGCCCGCTGCCTGTATGCCCGGCAGTTCAACACCCTCCCCGTTAATCTCGTAGATTTCCACTCCCAGGAGCGGCTCTGCGCTGTTGTAGGGTGTACTGCCAAGTACAGCCGAACCGGTGACGCCGTTGCGGTCTACGAACGTGACCTGGATGATCCAGTTAGGGTAGTCCCCATACCGGCCGTCGTTCGGCATAGAACCCACTACGATCCAACCTGCATCCCGGGCCACTTGCTCGGCTCTCGCTTGATTGGGCGACTTCCCAGTGTCCGCGCCGCAGCCAACCAGAATGGAAATGACGATAAGCGCCAACACGATCAGGAGTGTTCTGCTAAGAGCTTTCCAGGGGATCACGTCGATTCCTCAACTTCCGTATTGAGCTTCATTTTTGGCGGCCGCCAAAATGCTAGCTCTATTTATGCATGTCGTGATCTTGGTGGCAAGCATGAGCGTTCTGCATTATTCGATAGCGTTGCCACCGGCAGGTCGGCGTGTTGAGTAGCGGGCAGGCGTGGTCAACCTGACCGTCTGCTTGACACGTGACTGGCAGTGATATCCGTACCGGCACACCTGAAATCTGGTCTGTCGGCGGTTGCGGTTGCGGTTGCGGTTCGGAATCAGGCCGTATCGCGCTACAATGAATGCATACCGGTCTCGCGAGAAACCACTCTCGCCCCTCGGACCCATGGAGATAATCGTCATGACCTCACCCCGCCACCAGCTCACCACCGACGTTCACCTCGTCTTGCTGAAAGGCAATGACGTTCTCTTCGGCTGCCGCCAGAACACTGGCTACGAGGACGGTGCTTATCACCTGCCCTCCGGCCACCTCGAAGCCGGGGAGTCGGTAGTCGCTGCCCTGATTCGCGAGGCCAAGGAAGAAATCGGCGTCACGATTCAACCCGAAGCCGTCGAGTTCGCACACGTCATGCACAACTCGTCCAGCGGTGGCCGCGCCGCCTTCTTCTTCACGGTGCGCGGCTGGGAGGGCGAGCCGGAGAATCACGAACCCGACAAGTGCAGCGAACTCCGCTGGTTCCCGCTCGACGAGCTGCCCGCCCACATGATCGCCTACTGCCGTACGGCCCTGGAGCACATCGCCGCCGGCCAGCCCTTCTCGGTCTACGGCTGGTAGCGGTGTCCGGGTACCACTCTGGCCCGGTGGTCTGCTTCAGCTACCTGGCCGCCGCGTCCCTGTGGAACGTCGAGCGTTTTCCGCCTGCCAACCATGGGGCCGAGGTCCAGCGGGCCGAGGCCTCGATTGCGGCTGACGGCCCGATGGTCGCGGCTGTCCTGGCCGCCCTCGACGTCCCGGCCCTCGTGATCAGCAACAACTTCGGTGACGACGCCCAAGGCGACCAGGTACAGGCGTGGCTCCACCGGCGTCGGGTGGCGGCAACGGCCGAGGTGGTACCCGGCATGGCCACGCCGCAGATTGTGATCGTGGCTGACGAGCAGGGCACTCGCACCTGGTTCCCGTACCTGCCCGGGGTGGCCGAGGCCCTGGCCACCGCGGATCTATCGTCGCTGGCCAGAGCCTCGTTCGCCTACATCGACTGTTACCAGCTCATCGAGACCGCAGCCGTCCGCGCGGTGCATGCCGCGCGGACGGCTGGTGTGCCGATGCTGCTCAACCTGGGCGGCTCGGCGCTCTCGTCGGCGGTGACCGCCGCAATCCGCGGTTGTCCGGACATCCTGATCCAAACCAACGTTGATGACGTCGAGCACGAGGCCGCCCCGGCGATGGCGGCGTCCCTGCTGCACGCGACGGGCGCCCGGCGGGTGGTGGTCACGGCCGGGGCATCCGGTGCCGTGGCGGTCGAAGATGAGCGGCGGCTGCGGGTTCCGGCATTCAAGGTGCAGGTGCGGCACACCCACTGCGCCGGTGCCGCGTTCTCTGCCGGCCTGCTGTACGGGCTGGTTCGGGGCTGGCCAATGCGGAACGCCTTGGAGGTGGCCGCTGCCAGCGGCGCCCTGCGCTGCGAGCGGGCTCACGATGAAGCGTTGCCGACGCTTGCCGAGTTGACGGCCGTTGTCGAGTCGCGCGGACATCATCCGGCCGTGGTCGCCAGTTAGAAGAGGTCCCAGTCCCGGAGCATTCCGGTCAGCTCGTCGAGCCGCCCGCGTGTCATTCGCTTGCGGGCGGCTTCGGCGGCCGACTCCTGGACGGCCCCGAACTGCCACCAGCGCTCGCCGGTTGTGCGGTCCATGACCAGGAAGCGATCCTTCACTGCCGGGCCGCGGATGACCAGCGACACCGTGTACGGCTCGGCCACCACGGCATGCACCATCGAGTGGTGCAGGGCGTAGGCGTAGCCAGCCTGCTCCTGCCGGACCTGCAGCGCGGCCAGGCTGCCCGGCTCGGGCTCGGTGTCTACGTCGACGTCGCCGAACAGGTAATGCCGGTACTCGCCGCGCAGGATCAGGCTGGCATACGACCAGCGGTGGTTGTGCGGCCGGTCGAAGTAGCCGGGCAGGAAGACATGCAGCCGCACCCGGATGCCGGCGGCGTCCTGATACAGCACGATCTTGTCCAGGATGTCGTAGTGCTCGGCGAGTGCCAGCAGTTCCGGCCGTGCCGGCAGGCTGAGCAGGGCGCCCCGTACGACGTCCGGGTCGTCGGCGAGCTGCGTGAGTGCCTTCCGGGTGGCGTGCTCCACGGCGTCGATGTCGTTCCAGTCCAGCGCGTGCAGCGGCTCGATGATGTGATCCATCTGGATCTTCCTTCCTAGTCTTCGGGCTTGGCGCTGGACTTCCACAGCCGGCAAACCGGCACGATGTCGGGCTCGATAGCACACGACGAGCCGCCCATAACGATCTGTTCTGCCGGGCAGCCGCCCTGGCAGGACGCGACCTTGCAGCCGCCGCAGGCGCTCGTGACCAGCGGACGGGTGAACAGGTCGAACTCGTTGTCACTGCGGTTGAGCACCACCTGGCCGTCCTGCATCCGGGCGAAGTACAGATCGGTGTCGAACAGGTAGGAGCAGACGTAGCATCTGCCGTCGGGAAAGATCGAGATTCTGTCCAGCGTCCACCCGATGCAGCCCTGGTAGCCCTCGGCGGCGTAACGGGCCATCTGGTCGCGGCGGGCGTAGGTCGGCTGGTACCAGACCCGCGTCTGGTAGCCGGGCGCGGTCTCGTTGAGCACGTCGCAAAACGTCACCCACTCCCGAGGGCTCATCGCCATGTCGGCGTTGCCGTGCCCGACGCCGATGGTCGAGAAGACGTGGAACTTCACCAGGGACACGCCGAGCTCATCGGCGAGGTCCAGCAGCTTGAGCGCGTCACCCCGGTTGGCCTGGTTGACGGTGCAGATGATCCGGGTGTCGAAACCGCGGCTGGTCAGTTCGGCCGTCGTCTCCAGCGCGGTGTCGAACGTGCCGGCGCCGCGCACCCGGTCGTGGGAGCCAGCGCTGCCGCCGTCGAGGCTGACTTGGACGTAGGCGAAATCCTCCGGCTCCAGCTGCCGGAACTTGCGCGCCGCCGGCTTCTGGGCGTTGGTCGTCGTGATGACGTCCTCGTAGCCCAGGGCTCGGCCGAGCCGGATGACCTCGACGTAGTTGGGGTGCAGCGTCGGCTCGCCGCCGAGGACGGTCAGCTTGCTACCGCCCATCCGCCGCCAGGTGGCCAGCGTCGCGGCGATTTCGGGCAGACCCATCTTGAGTGCCCGGTCCAGCCGCTCGCCCATGTAGCAGTGCTCGCACCGGAGCTGGCAGGCCTCCGTTATATAGAGGTAGACGTTCCGGAACCGGCCGTACGCAACCCGGTCAATGCGGTCCGGCTGTGGGGCGCCGGCCCGCCGGGGCATCCGAGCATGGCCGTAGTCGTCATCAGTCCGCAGACGCGGCGGGGCAAGAGGCACAGTGGTCATAGCTGGCGAATCCTCGAGGTCAGGAGTGCGGTGACGGCCTGGGCGGTCTGCTCGGGGGACGTGCCGCTGTTGAGCCGGGTCACGGCGACGCCGGCCTCTGCGAACGCTTGGCGGATGCCGTCGGCGGTCTGCCGGTAGCGCTGCAACCGGGCACGCAGCAGCCGCGGTGCGTCGCCCCGGCGGGGGTGCAGGATGCCGCCGCAGCGGGCGCACCGCTGGGCGTCCTCGGCGCTCGGCTCGGCGGGTAGTCGGGGGTCGTGGATGGGGTCGCGTTCGCAGCGGTGGCACACCCGCCGCTGGAAGGCCCGGCGGTAAAGGGTGGTCACCTCGCTGGCAAGCTCGACGGCATGCACGGTGCAGCCGGGCGCGTGCTGCTCCAATGCGGCGAGGAACAGCCGGACCTGTGTGCCGGTGCCGGGGAAGTTGTCGAAGAACACGGTGCTCGTCTGGTCGCCCTTCACCGTGGTGTCGAGGTAGCCGCGCAGCGCGGTCACGACGTTGAAGTCGTCGATCCAGCCGAGTCGTTCGGCGCTGGTGGCCGTGGCCGCCAGGATGGTCTCCGGCACGTGCTCCCGGAGTCGGAAGACGGCGCACCCTGGCGCCCGACCGAGCCGCGCGGTCAGGGTCGTCTTGCCGGCAGCCGGCGGACCGACCACGGGTACGGCAACCGTGAGGGTCATTACGGGCAACCCCCTTTGAAGCGGAGTGCAGGACGGTGCGCCGCCGGTGAGGGGAGTCCGGCAGCGCGTGCGACCGACGATGGGAAGCATCCTCAGCGTCGGACCCAAGATCCGGCGCTGCCACGTCTGTCGGGTGTGGTCGGCATACGCGAAACGCATAGACCCTGCTACCGGCGGTGTTAGCGTCGTCCTGATCGTCCGCGTACAACCCCGGGAGATGTCCAGCCGTGACGAGCGCGCCTCAGCTCCGCCACTGCACCCGCTGCGGCCATCGCCTGGCCGTGGACAACCCCCGGCCGCTGTGTAGTCCGTGCCAGAGCGCCGCCGTCGACGCGCAAGCCCGTCCGCCGGCGGTGCCGCCGGAGTTCTGGGCGCTCGACCAGATGCGCGACGCCCTGGCCACCTGGCACATGGGCCGGGTGATCTTTGCCTACCGGAACCACCCGTACCACAGCCACACGCTGTCGCAGGAGCTGGTCGGCACCTGGCTCGGGCTCACCCAGGCCCAGCTCAGCCGCATCGAGAACGGCCGGGCGCCAGAGGAACTGACCAAGCTGATCCGCTACAGCCAGATCCTCGGCATTCCGGGCGAGCTGCTGTGGTTCGACCTGCCCGGCGCGCCGCGTACCCGGACGCCCATCGAAACCGAGCCGCCGATTCTCATGCCGGTTGTGCTCGGCGGCCGGGAGGTCATGATTCCGGTCGATGCTGAGGCAGCGAAGGCCGCTGGCCTCGACGGCATGATCGGCACATTGGCTGTTCGGGCCGGGGCCACGCCGGGTCTGGCGGTAGGCCCCGCTGCATCGGCCGAACGGCAGACCGCGCGTGTCCTACCGTTCGCCGGCCTGGACGAGATGCGGCACCTAGCCGCCGCGCTGGAAGATGCTCACCGTTACCTGGACCACTCGGTGGTTGGCTTCTTCGCCCGCCAGTTTGGACGCTGCAAGGCCGACGACGGCCACACGGGGCCGTTGCGCGTCCTGCCGATGGTGCTCGGCATCCTCGGCGCCGTCCAGCAACACGCCCGCGACGTCCAACCGGACGTCCGGCGCGCGCTGCTCGCCATCGGTGCCGATGGTGCCGAGTTCGCCGGCTGGCTGTACCGAGACCTGCACGACCCCGACTCGGCCACTTACTGGTACGACCGGGGGACGGAATGGGCACAGGAGGCTTGCGACCTGCCGATGCAGGGCTACATCCTGCTCCGGAAGTCGCAGATGGCCTACACGGAGCGGGATGCCGTGCGGGTGCTGACCCTCGCGCAAGCTGCTCATCACGGTCCGTGGCGGCTCCCGCCCCGCGTCCGCGCTGAGGTCATCCAACAGGAGGCCCGCGGGCTGGCGATGACCGGCGAGCCAATCGCCGTCGTCGAGCGGAAGCTCAGCGACGCCCAGACGCTGTTGGCCGCCGCCGATGACGGGGATGCCTCGCCGCTCGGCGCGCAGTACGACGAACGTACCTGGCTGCTGCGGTCGGCCAGTTGCTACATCGAGGCCGGCAAACCCCGCGAGGCCGCCGCGCTGTACGGCGATGTGTTAGCCAGCGGCGTGCTGGCCCGGCGGGATGAGGGCTACTACCGGGCACGCCGGGCGGTGGCCTGCGCTCTGGGTGGTGAACCGGATGAGGCCGCCCAGGAAGGACTGGACGCCCTCCGTTTGGCGGCGAGCACCAACTCGCAGCGCACCACCAGAGAAGTGGCCCGGGTTGTGGCGATCCTCGCCCCGTGGCAGGCCCGCAGCGGTCCGCGAGAGTTGCGGGCAGCGATGGGCGCATAACTACCGGAAGATCAGTCTTTGGTTAGCCACTCCGCCACCGTCCGAATCACGAACGCCTGCCATTGCTGGCTCTGCGGATCGGCGTACGTCGGGTCGTCATGCACGGCGAATCCATGCTGCGCGCCCTCGATTTCCACCAATTTGTACTCTGCTTGGAAGCGGGGTACGGCCGCGCGGGTGGCTTCTATGGATACGAACGTGTCCTTCGTGCCGTGGACGATGAGGGTTGGCGCGGTGGTTTCGCCAAGCACCTCCACCGGCCTAATCCAGAACACTTCGCTTAGCATTGCCCGCCCGTGCCGGACGGTGGGCGAGTGGCGGATGAAGCCCTCGGCTGTTAGCCGCGCCGCGGCCTCGTCGTCCAGGACATTATTGTGCCAGTAGGGCTTCTGGTCGACGTAGCGGTTCTTGTAGTCGAGCTGCGGATTCAGTAGCACCAGCCGCGACAGCTCTTCCGGGCGCTTCGCCGCGTAGTAGGCCGCGAGGCCGCCGCCGAAGCTCGTGCCCAGCAGATGCAGGACGGACGCACCGGTTTCCTCCCGCACCCTGGCCAGAGCCACCCCGATGTCGTTTAGGTGGCCCGTCAGCGTCGTCTCCTCCATGGGGCCTTCGCTCTCCCCATGCCCGCGGAGGTCGAACCGCAGCGACGCGGCGCCCGCCTCCGCCAGCCCGGCGGCCAGCCGGGTGAAGAAGCCGCCCTCCTCGCGGGTGACGCCGCCGCCGTGGACGAGGACCACGGCTCGGCTGACAGCCGCATCCGGCGTGGTCAGCGTGGCGGCCAGGTGCAAGCCGTCCAGTGTGCGGAGTGAGGTCGCGGTCTCGTGCGCGGGCATGGCGCTCCTCTGGACACGGCAGCCACTGATACCCGGCCATCCTCTGGCGAACGGCGCGCGAAGGCCAGAGCCGCCAGCGAGATGCCTATCGCCCAACGCCCTCGCCGGGCGGCAGGTCCCAGTCCAGTGCCCGCAGCGCATCGGCGACGCACTGTAGAGTTGCAAGGTCATCGAAGACTTCGATCGGTTCGGCGGCTCTGGCCGGTCTCTGGCGCGAGGGCAACGGCTCGGCGTTCCCGGCCGCAACGTCGGTCTTTGCCGGTAGTGGGAGGCTGCACCAGGTCACCTTGCCGCCGGTCGGAGGCCGGTAGTAGGCCCATCGGGTGCTGAGCGCCGACACCAGCAGTAGGCCGCGACCGCCTTCGGCGTCGAGAGCCGGGTCTTGCCGGACAGGCGCAGCCGAGCTGGAATCCCAGACCTCGATGATCAGGTCAACGTCGGTGCGTGTGAGGCGGGCGGCGATGATGTCCGCAGACTCCTGCCGAGCGAACGACGCCCGACAGGCATTCGTCACGAGTTCGGACACCAGCAAGCCCGCCGTATCGATCAAGTCCGCCAGGTTCCACGCCTGCAAGGTTGCCGCGACGTGCCGGCGCGCCAGGCCGGGCGCGTTGTAGTCCGTCTGGAATCGGCGAACCTCATGCCGCTGCATGACGAGGGACTGGCGGTCTGCGGGTGCCGCCGTCACCGTCGACCCGCTCACGTGCTCGGTGTTGGGGATTGGGTGTTCGGTGCTCCCACCACGAGCACGCAGCTGCCCGCGTTACTGATCTCCACCTCGATGGTGTGGCGGACTGGGGTCGAGGTCGAAAGGTGGTCGAGGTCGGCGACCAGCACGGCGCGTCCCTCGGTGCGCCGGAGCTGTGCCAGCAGTTCCGTGAGGCCGGGCCGCACGATCCGTGTTGGCGACCTACTGCGGTCGACGAACACGTCGGCCATGGTCATGCTCTCCGCCGCCGCGTGGGCGGACAGTAGACCATGGAGATGGTCTTCCTCGCTCCCGTCGTCGCCCTCCATACGGATGTAGCCATACACGGTCGTGGGCATCCGTCCCCTCCATTCCGCTGGGTGGCTGACGTCCCGGGCCGAGGAGTCGGCTCGACCCGGCCCGGGACGTCTGCGGTAAGGGTGGAAGGCCAGATGGGCGGGCGCCATGTGTGTGGCGTATGGGCTCTACACGCAGCGCGATGCCATGTGTTGGACTTGGCGCAGGGTGTAGTCCAGCGCGCCCACTGCACCCTGGCGGTTGAGCCTGCGACAGCATTTGCTGGCCATGGTGTAAGTTGCTCGCGTGAGTGAGCAGCAGGATGTCATCGAGGAGCTTGAGGCGGCCGGGGTCCTCAACGGGGTGCGCTGGGCGTACCGGTCAGCGGTTACGCGATCCCTGGAGGACTACTCCGAGGGTGCCGGCCATGACGCGGCCTGGCTGGGAAACACCCGGTTCACCCTCTTCCGGAACCGGCTGGACCGCGTGTTCACCTGCGAGCATTACTCGATCACTGGCTCTGGCGAGGACGATGCTGATGTCGCTCTCGACCGGCTGTTCGAGGAACTCCCCAAGGAGGACATCCGGACCATGCCCCGGCTTGGCTCGGGGTTGGTGCGCCGGGCGGACCTCAACGGCAGTCCCGGTTGGACACATGCCGGCCGGCGGTTTCTGCTCGCCTCATGCAAGCACGGTGAGATCGACCGGCTGCCGTGGCCACGGCGTAGCCCGACGAAGCGGTCGGTTGCTCGTCAACGCAACCCGGAGCCCGCGCCCACGCTGTTCGACGGCCTCGATGACGAGGAGGCCGGCGGCCTTGAGGTCTTGGGCGCGAACAAGGAGCTCGATCTTCCGACGTTCGTAGTCGCGCACAGTCTTGACCCCGTAACTGGAGCCCCGGAGCTGGTCTACGGTCGTCCCCGCCTCAACGCTGGTGGCGGGAACGCCTGGCACTGGTACGAGAATCTCCTCAGCGTTCCGCCGATTAAGGGCGGCTACCACATCGACGACGACAGCCCGCTTCCGGCCGGGCCGAGTACCGTGGCGGACGCCGAGGTGCGCCTGCGCCGTCCGGCCGAAGAGCTTCGTCGTGATCGCGCCAGTGGTGAACAGTGAGCATGCGTCCGCCAGCAGCCGATCGGGTGGCCGAGGCGACCGCCTTCTTCGACGGTGGTCGTCTTACGCTGGCCCGTCAGCTCGCAGGCCTCCGCAAAAGCGATCTTGCCGCCGCGGTCGGGAAGAGTCCGACGGCGGTGGCAGCCTGGGAGTCCGGAGCCAAGCGGCCCGCCGCCGCCACAGTCGCGCAGTTGGCGCTGAGTCTCTCGGTCGAGCCCGGCTTCTTCTCGGTCCGGCCGGACGACGTCGCCGCGCTCAGTACGACGCCGCACTTCCGGTCGCTGCGTTCCACCACTCAGCTCGCCCGCGACCAGGCATTCGCCTTCGGACAGGTTGCCGTGGACATCGCGACCAGCTTGGAAAAGCATGTCGAGTTCCCGGAACCCTCGGTGCCGACCCTCCCAGTTGTAGTCGATGACCGTGACGACGACGGCCCAGAACGCGCCGCGCAGCTTATCCGGGAGCAATGGGGGATGGCCGCCGGGCCTGCCGGACACCTGGTCCGACTGCTAGAAAACCACGGCGTGCTCGTAGTCTTCAGTCCGCTCCGCACCTCGTCCGTGGACGCGTACTCGTTCGACAGCCGCCTGCGTCCCGTCGTGGTCCTGAACCCGATTAAGCGCGATTATTACCGGCAGCGGTTCGATGTGGCGCACGAGCTGGGGCATCTGGTCATGCACAGCGACGCCGAACCGGGCGGCCGGATCGTAGAGGACCAGGCCCACCGCTTCGCCGCCGAATTACTGATGCCTGCCGAGCAGCTTCGTGATCTACTCCCGGCTGTCATGGACGGGAAGGTCTGGCGGACCCTCGCTCGCCTCAAGGAGCAGTGGGGCGTCAGCATTCAGGCCCTGCTGTACCGGGCCCGCTGGCTCGGGCGGCTCAGTGACGTGTCCTACCGCAACGCCATGACGACAATCTCGGCTCGCGGCTGGCGGCGCGACGAGCCCGGTCTGATGAGCGCCATCGAACAGCCATCACTACTGCCCAAGGCCATCGAGCTGCTGGCGCAGGAAGGTATCGACGAGACGCAGTTGATCGAGCAATGTCGCGTACCGGTCGACCTGTTCCGCACCGTCACAGCTCGTACGCCCGACAGCACGCGCTCTGAAACCGTTCATTTGCACGGCGAAAGTGGTCAACGGGGCGACGGCCGGGTGGTGTCGCTCTTGGAGCGCCACCAAACAGGACGGCCGGAGAGATCTGATGAATCAGAA
>NZ_CAKJTR010000082.1:11378-21122 GCF_917627355.1 Protofrankia sp. Cj3
GTCGCGCCAGTCCGGCAAAACAACCCCCAGCACGCTGTGGCCAACGCCAAAGATGACGTTACCATCGGCAACGGAAATACATACGAGAACGAACGCCGATGGTGACGCATCGACATTAGTGGGTCAATGCCGGCATGACAGCGGATCGGCCAAAGCCGGCCGCCATGTCACGGTGACCACCGGTTCGCGGGCCTGGGGCGCCCGCACAGTCCCGATCACACACCAGGGCCGGACGCGGGCCCTTCGTCTCGTCCTGGGAGAGCGCCGATGACTCACGATCAACCAGCTGGCGGAATTCGGATCTTCGCATCCTGGCGGACCTGGGCCGACGCCGAACCCACCGTGTCCAGCACCCTCGGCCCGGACGACGCCTCGGTACTGCGACGGGCCTACCGGTTCGCCGAGTCCTGGCATGGCGACCAACGCCGACCGGCCGGCGAGCCCTACCCCACACATCTGCTCGAAGCGCTGGAAGTGCTGCTTGTCGGCACCGGCGAACGCCGAGCCATGCCCCTCGCCGCCGCGCTGCTGCACGACGTCGTCGAGGACACCCCATGTTCCCTGAGCGAGGTCACCGAACAGTTCGGACCGGCCGTCGCCGAACTGGTGGAGCACCTGACCAAACCAGAACCCGCGACCGGGCAGACCGCGCAGCAGGCACGCCAGGCCTATCTCGACCGGCTGGCCGCCGCGCCTCCCGACGCGATCGCCGTCAAACTCGCCGACCGGTACAGCACCACCCAGCGCCTGCACACTCACCCCCGCCCGGCCAAACAGCGCACGTACTACGCCGAGACCGTCGAATCGATCATTCCTCTCGCGGACGGATTCCCCTTCTTCCATAATCTGTTCGCCGCATGGCGGCGCCACTATGCCTACCTGACCGCGCAGCCCGCCATGTGAACGTGCGGAGCCCCATCAAGTCCCCGAGGGACCCGGGCGCTCTAAGAGCGCCCGGCAATAGGGACGCGGCGTCGCGGGGCTGGGGCACGCACCTCACCGCGTTGTCGTCGGTCGCCACCCAACACCAGGGTGACTCCCTCCGCCGCCTCGCGATGCACGCACCCCAACCCCGCTCCTTGATCCACGCCCCTATTGCCGGGCGCTCTAAAGCGCATTCCCGGTCATCAGCCCTCCGCTCCCTCCCGAACGATCTCAACGATTATCAGCATGTGTCGAGCCGGAGGAATCAGGCGGGTCTTGTCAGATGACGACCGTGGCCCTTGTCGGCGACCGCGGAACCGGGATCGCTCCATTCCTTCCTGCTCTGGGTGGGTTGCGGCGTGGCGGTGACAGAAAATCGTTGCATGACTTCGGAAAGTGGCCGTGCGTGCCGGCGGTGTCGCCTGCGCCCATTTGCGCTAGCATTGCTATCAGGAGGTGATCCAGATGGCGGCTGTCAGCATTCGGGATCTCGACGACGGCGTGCGGGAGCGGCTGCGCGTACGGGCGGCGCACCACGGCCGTTCGATGGAAGCCGAGATCCGCGCGATCCTCACCGCGGCGGTCAGCGAGCCCGAGGACGCCACTGGTCTCGCTCAGGCTCTGCTCACCCGGTTCGGCGCGCTTGGTGGCGTCGATCTCCAACTGCCAACGCGTACACAGGCACCGCGCGCGGCGGACCTGTTCACGTGACCGGGTACCACCCTTGACACTGATCGTTCTCGATACCAACGTCATCTCTGAGCTCATGCGCACGGCACCAGCCGCCCGCGTCGTGGCCTGGGTGACCAACCAGCCGGCTACCGCCCTGAACACGACCTCGGTAAGCCTGGCTGAGGTGCGTTACGGCATCATCCGACTGCCGATCGGTCGTCGCCGCGAGCTGCTGCTGGCGGCGGCCGACGACATCTTTACGGTATTCCGGGATAAAGTCCTGTCCTTCGATGCCGCGGCGGGCCGCCACTACGCCGATGTGGTGGTCGAGCGGGAAAGAGCCGGGGCTCCGATCAGCGGCTTCGATGCCCAGATCGCGGCCATCTGTCGGTCCCACGACGCCGTGCTGGCCACCCGCAACACCAACGACTTCACCGGTCTGGGTCTGGAGCTGGTCGACCCTTGGAGCGCCGGTGCGTTGCCTGCTGAGCAGGCCACCACCCGACGTGACAAACGCCTGGCTGAGTAAGAGGCTCCGACAGGGCCCACGCAAGCGCAAACGGGATCAGTCCAAACCATGTCGTACGTGTGTCGTACGCTATGTGGCGATGGGCACACAAGGTGTAGAAGGTGCATACCAGGGGGCGCTCCGGGCGTTCCAGAATCCGATGCTCACCCTGCTCCATCAAACGCACGCGCCGTTCGTGGTGACGGTGCTGGCGATGGTCTTCACCGCGGAGCGGCCGATGGTGGCGGTGGCGGACTCGCACGCGGAGATCAACAACGCCCTTGACCAGTTACGGGCCGCGGGCTATGGCGATGAGGACAACCAGCCGCTGCCCGCTGGGAACGCGCGGGAGCTGTGCAGGCAGTGGGTGCAGGCGGGATGGTTGGTGCGGCAGGTGTCCGATGATGACGTCGAGGTGTATCGGCTGTCCGCATACGGCGTTGGTGCGCTCGAGGTAGCCGGACGGGTCGGGGGGGTGCGGACGAGGGTGTCGGAGTCCCGGGTCAGGACACTGTTGGAGGCGATCGAGCGGCTTGCGCAGGATGCCGATCCGGACGTCATGGCCCGGATCGCGCGCCTCCAGGAGGAGATCCGGCAACGTCAGGAGGAGCTCGTTCGGCTCGAAGAGGAAGGCGCCGTCGAGACCGTCGAGGACGAGCAGCTGCTTGAGGCGGCCGAGAACGTGCTGCACCTGGCGCGGGAGCTTCCCGCGGACTTCGCCCGCGTGGCGGAGTCCATCAAGATCATTCAACGCGACGTCGTCGCTGAGCTGCGGCACGACGTGCGGCCGACTGGTGAGGTGCTCCGCGAGTACCTGGCCCGCGGCCAGCGGATCCTGGACGCGACGCCGGAAGGCCGTGCGTTCGCGGGAGCGTTGCGTCTGATCGGCGACCCGACGCAGATCAATGACCTGTGGAGCCAGCTGCGCACGGTGCTGCAGCACCCGTTCACCGAGCTGCTGCCCGAGCGGCAGCGGCGGGAGCTTACCGAGATCGCGCGCCGGATCGAGCAAGGCGTCAAGGAGGTGCTGACCGCGCAAAGGCAGGCATCCCATGTGATCACCACGCAGGTCCGCAACCACGATCCGATGCGAGACCGCCAGGTGGACGACTTGCTGAGGGAGGTGATGTCTGGTTTCCACACGTGGGTTCCCGGCTCACGCCGCGGCGAGGCCGTCGAGCCGCTCCGCCGCCTGCCAGTGGCCGACGTCGGGCACCTGCGGCAGCGCATGAGCGATCCGCGGCCACCACAGCCGCCCGCGCCGTTGCGCGAATGGGATGCGTCCGAGGACATACCGGCCGCGGACACCCGGGCATGGGGTGGGCCCCGGTACGCCGAGCTGCGCGCGCACGTGGCGGCGTTCGCGGGCGACGCGGAGAGCGTGGATGTCGCGGCGGCGTTCCGCGCGGCGGCCGAGGGTATCCAGCGGCCGGTCGACCTGCTCGGCTTGCTGGAGATCGCCCACGATGCCGGGATGACTGAGACGGACCAGGTCGCGGTGGTCGACGCGGTCCGCCCCGACCGGACCCGGCGACGGTTCGCCCTCGGCGGCGTGGTGGCTGCGAACCCGGCGCGCGCTGGCGGGAGCGGCGACGGGAGCGGCGACGGGAGCGGCGACGGGAGCGGCGACGATGACTGAACCGGACCGCGCTGACGACGGCTGGCCGGCAGACACGGCGGCCGGGTTCATCAACCCGGTCTCGATGGAGGACGATCCAGCCGAGTTGTTCGCTGGCGACGCGGGCACCCTGGACGCGGACGTACGGCGGGTGCTGGTGCAGTTGTTGCGGCGCAAGTTCGTGCTGGCCGAGAGGAGCCCGGCGCAGTGGCGCACGCTGCTGGAGAACCAGCAGATCCTCGAGTCGCGACTGCACGACCTGTTCGTGCGGCTCGTGGTCGACCACGACCGGGGCGTCGCCTACAAGCAGCAGGTGCGCTCGGCGGAACTGGACGTGCCGATCCTGCTCAAGGACGACCCCTACAGCCGGGCCGAGACGTTGGTGCTGGTGCATCTGCGGACTGTCTTCCAACGCGAACGCGGCACGGGCGAGGCGTCCGCGCGGGTGGACATCGAGGAGCTCGAGCAGACCGTGCTGACCTACTTCAATCCGAACGATCACAACCTGGCCCGCAACCAGCAGGAGGTCCGCGGCGCGGTGCAGCGGCTGGTCACCGAAGGCCTGCTCACGGAGGAGTCCGCGGGCCGGTACCGGATCACCCCCATGGTGGAAGTCGTGCTGAGTACCGCGAAGCTCGCCGAACTGGAGCAATGGTTGCGCGGACGGAACGAGGCCACGGCGTGAACATGCTCGAAACGCTGTTCGGATTGATCCCGGCGGCGTCGCGGGGGCAGCAGTGGGTGGCGCGGGACCTGCAACTGGTCAACTGGGGCGGCTATGACGGGTACCACCACCTGCGACTCGCACCCGGCGCGACTCTGCTCAGCGGAGGTTCCGGGTCGGGCAAGTCGACGCTGATGGACTCCTACATCGCGTTGCTCATGCCGCACACGACTCCCTTCAACGGGGCCTCCAACGGAGGGGTGGTCGGCAGGCCGCGGGGAAAGGACCAGCGCAACATCCTGTCCTATGCGCGCGGCAAGCTCGACGAGTCTCGGACCGACGGCGAGACGAAGTCGCAGGTGCTGCGCGGGGACGGCCGCGACACCTGGTCGGCCATCGCGATGACGTGGGCCGACCACACCGGCGTCAGGTTCACCGCGCTCCGGGCTTGGTATGTCCCGTCGTCCGCCCGCGGCCTGGACGACGTCGTCGCGGTACGCGCCACCTGCGATCATGGATACGAGCTGCGGGCGCTGGAAGGAGCGGCAGGCAAGAAACTCGCCCGCGCTGACGTCACGGCAACCGGCCTGAACTGCTTCGACACTGACCGGGACTTCACCGCGCGTCTTCACACCACGCTCGGTATCGGTGCCGCGGGCGATGGGCACAAGGCGGTCGCGCTGCTGGGCCGGATCCAGGCCGGTCAGCAGATCACCACCGTCGACGCTCTCTACAAGACGATGGTCCTCGAGGAGCCGTCCACGCTGGCCACCGCGGACGCGGTGGTACAGCAGTTCGACGAGTTGTCCGGCACCCGGGACAGGATGATCATCGCCCGGCAGCAGGTGAAGGCGTTGGGACCGATCCGCGGACATCGGCGCGCCATCGACGAGGCGGTGGACCGGTTGCACCTGCTCGACGAGGTCGGATCGTTCACCGGTGCGTCGTCCCCGGCCGCGTTGTGGCGTCATGAACGCCGGCTCGACCTGCTGCGCGCAGCCGAGGAGGACCTGGCCGAGCGGCACCGCCGAGCCCAGGAGGAACTGTCGGGGACCATCGCCCTGGTCGAGGCGGCCGAGGCGCAGCGCGACGGCGTGACTGAGACGCTTCGTGCCTCCGGTGGTGACCGCCTGACCACCGCGCTGCGGGAGATCCGGGGCGCGGAGCAGCGGCTGAGTGACGTCACACGCTCATGGAAGCGACTGGACCAAACGCTCCGCGCCATCGACGCTACCGTGTCCACCGGGGAGGACTTCGCCGCACTGGTCGAGACGGCGCACCGCTTCCTGGCCGACACCGACGCCAGGAAAACGGCCCAGGAGCTGTTCGCCGACGCGATGACGGAGAAGAAGGCAGCCGAAGGCGAGTGGGCCGGGTGGCAAACAGAGCACGAAGCGGTCAAGGCCCGCCGGGGCAACATCCCGTCTGAGCTGCACGCGGCTCGCGCGGCATTGGCCGACGCCGCCGGGCTCACCCCGGAGGACCTGCCGTTCGTCGGCGAGCTGGTCGAGGTGCGAACGGAGTTCGAGCCGTGGCGTGAGGCGTTCAACCTGGCGCTCGGCGGGTTCGCCACCCGGATGTTGATCGACATTGGCAGGCTGAACTCGTTCCGCGAAGCGATCAACGCGGTGCCGACCGCCCGGCGGGTCCAGTTCGAGGGCGTGCCTACCGGTCTGCGCGACGAGGTCGCGCTGGACCCGACGACGCTTCCCGGCCGGCTCGACTACCGGCCGTCGCCGTTCACCGCCTGGCTGAAGAACGAGCTCGCCCGCCGGTTCGACTTCGTCTGCGTCGAGACGCCCAAACTGCTGGCGCGACACGCCAAGGCGCTCACCATCACCGGCCAGACAGCGGAACGCGGCCGGGGCGCGCACGGCGGTCACGGCCGGGCCAACGTGCTCGGTTTCACCAACGACAGGCTGCTGGCCGACCTCGAGAACCGGATCGCCTCTGCCCAGAAGCGCCTCGACGCCGCTGGCGCCCGGGTATCGGAGGCGGAGGAGAACCTCAACTCGTTCGAGGCCCGGCGTACGACCTACCAGATCATGATCGAGTTGTCCTGGGACCAGGTGGACGTCGAGTCAGCCCAGGCGGAACGAGACCGTTGGAACCGCGTCGTCGAGGAGGTCCGCGCCGGCAATCCGCGGATTGACCAGTTGCAACGTCAACTGGATGGCCTGAAGGAACGGGCTCGCGCACTGACCGAGCAGGCCGGCCAGCAGAAGCGGGACGTAACGGTACTCGGTGAGTCCCAGCGGTCGATGGCCGACGAGGTCGGCCGCGCCCAGCTGGCACTCGACTCGGCCGCCGCGGCAGGCGCCGAGGTCAGCCAGGAGCAGCAGGCGTACCTGGAGACTCTGTTCGACAGCGGACCGGAGGGCACCGCCCCGGCGGAGGCGCTCGCGGAGTTCGACGGGGCGGTGAAACGAGCCAGTGAGCGGCTCCGTACCGGCCAGCAGGCCGCGACGGAGACGATCAGCCGGTCGAAGAAAGCCCTGCACGACACGTTCTCGACATTCGTCGAGCGCTGGCCCAACCCGAACCTCGGCACCGACGCGGAGGACTCCTACCGCGACTTCGAGCGTCTGCTCGCCGACCTGGAGACCAGCGGACTGCACGAGCTGGAGGCCGAGTGGCGGGACAGCCTGCTCACCCTGTCCGGCAATGACCTGACCGGCCTGGACAGCGAGCTCGCCGCCGCGGTACGGGAGATCCGCGACCGGATCGATCCGGTCAACCGCATCCTCGCCGGACTACCGTTCGCCGATGACAGGCACCGGCTGCGCATCGACCCGCAGGAGAGCCATTCCACGGTGCGCGCCCGGTTCCGCAAGGACCTGCGTGACGTCCGCGCTTTCCTCGACCAGGCGGCAACGGAGGCCGACCGGGACCGCGCCTATCATCGGATGGCCAAGGTGATCAACCGCATCCGGCGCACCGCACCCGACTTCGCCGACCTTGTCGATGTACGAAACCATGTTCGGATCAGCGCCGAGAAACACGATCTCGACGGTGGGCACGTCGCCGTGTACGACCACATCGGCGAGAAGTCCGGGGGTGAGTCGCAGGAGCTCGTCGCGTTCATCGTCGGGGCCGCGCTGCGGTACCAGCTGGGCGATGCCGGCGCCGACCGCCCCCGCTACGCCCCCGTTTTCCTCGACGAGGCGCTGATCAAAGCGGACGCGCACTTCACTGGTCGGGCTATCGGCGCGTGGCGCGGCCTCGGTTTCCAGCTCGTCATCGGCGCTCCCAACGACAAGCACAGCGCGATCGAGCCGCACGTGGACGCCGAGTACCTGATCCTCAAGAATGCCCAGGGCCGATCCTGGGCGAAGCCCCTGGTCGGTGTTCCGGACGCATGAGCGCGCTCGTCACCCCGACGGACGCAGCCGCTGCCGTCCGCCGAAAGCTCGATCAGAAGTGGGCGGAAGCCGTGTGCGCGGAGCATGGCGTCGGCGACCACGTCGTGTTCTCCGTTCCGCTCCGCCCCGGTGTGTCGACGGGCAAGGCTGTCGAGCGGCTCGGATACGCCGCCTGGTACGAGTGGCACATGCGGTGGCGCGAGTTCTCCGAACGACTGCCTACCGGCGTGGAACTCGTTCGCAAAGCGGTGACCATCCGAGGAGTCGCTGGCGATTTCCCTGCCATGCTCCATGCGGACATGGACGGTGGCGTCACGCTCGTCACCGACGCCCGTACCAGCGCCGCGCCACCGGCCGTGGACATCAGCCGTGCCCGTGCGCTCGCGTCAGCGCTGCGGTCCGCCGACGCGATCCTCACCCCGGCGACGCTTCGGGCCGTCTACCGCCTCCAGGCCAACGACGTGGAGGTACTGCTCAGTGCCGTGACCTGGCTACACCAGCACCCCGATGCTGGCGCCTGGACGCTGCGGCAGCTCCCGGTCCCCGGTATGCACACCAAATGGCTTGACACCCACGGCGCGCTGCTGCGCGACGTCGCGGGCCGCGATGTCCGAGACGAGGTCAGGCCCCGGCTGGCCGTCATGCACCTGACGTATGTCGATCCTGACCACGCCGCGTCGGGCCGCCGCAGGCACGACGCCTGGACCACCGGTGACACGCACGACATCGCCTACCGGCCAGGCGTGGTCCTCGTTGTCGAGAACCGCGACTCCCGCCTCTGGTTCCCGTCAGTCAGGGACACCATCGTCGTCGAGGGCGGCGGCAAAGCCGCAGCCGCCCTGCTGGCGAACGTTCCCTGGATCCGCACCGCGGACCACGTCGTCTACTGGGGCGACATCGACGCCGACGGGTACGCGATCCTCGACCAGTTTCGCGCCGCGCTAGCCGAGCCCTTCCCAGACGGCGCGCCAGCGAAGCCCGTCACCTCCATCCTCATGGACGCCACAGACCTGCACCGCTACGCCCGCCACGGCATTAACCATGACCAAGCGGGCCGTCCCATCCAGCCGTCACCGACGGCCCTGCCGCACCTGACCGAAGCCGAGGCCACCGCGTACAACACCATCGCAACCGCGGGCCCCACCCCATTCCGCCGGATCGAGCAGGAGGTCATCCCCCTCGCCCACGCAGCTGCCCGACTGATGCAGATCGTGAAAGGGCGAACTTCCGGCGGCGGCCACTAGTGTCGACCACGATCACTCGGCGTCCTCCCGGACGGCACGTACGTCGGTAGCACGGCTGCTGTGGCGGCCGGCGGATGATCAGAGCTTCGTGCCTCGGATGGCGGTGCCGTCACACTACGGGGAGAACGTCCGGGCCTCTTATGGGTGATCATGGGAGTCGTCGGCAGGTGGCGGGCTTGGGAGTGGGATGCTGCTGATATGGCCGACGGGGGATCCATCGAGGCGCCGCAGCGTTTCTTCGTGTCGTATACGGGTGTCGACGTCCGGTGGGCGGAATGGGTCGCGTGGACGTTGGAGGCGGCCGGGCATGAGGCGCTGATTCAGGCGTGGGATTTCGGGCCGGGCTCGCATTTCGTCGGTGAGATGCAGAAAGCACTGGCTGGTGATCGGCGCACGGTGGTGGTGTTGTCGGCCGCCTATCTGAGGTCGGCGTTTGCCACGGAGGAGTGGCAGGCGGTGTGGGCGGCCGATCCGGCGGGCGCGCGACGATTGCTGCTGGTGGTGCGGGTCGAGGACTGTGACCGGCCAGGGTTGTTGCGTCAGATCGTGTCGGTGGACCTGTTCGGTGTCGACGACGAGACCGCGCGGGACCGGCTGGTGGCAGCGATTGCGCAGGGGCGGCGCAAGCCGGCCGTGGCGCCAAGCTTGCCTACTACGCCCGTGGGGGACTGTCCGCGATCCGCCGGGCGGCGGATCTCACCCAGACCCAGCTCGCCCGGCAGCTCGGGGTAGGCCAGGCGTCCGTGGCGAAG
>NZ_CAKJTR010000083.1:0-1804 GCF_917627355.1 Protofrankia sp. Cj3
CCACGGCACATCGTCGCCCAGCAACTGCTCGCCTACTGCCTGCAGGAGAACAAGGTCGGCGACCGGCTCTGGGCCGACGAATGGAACGGCCTCGCGCCCTTCGACCGGTCCGCCGAACCGATCGTCGCTCACCTCGTTCGCTTGGGATTCCTCGACTCCGACGGCGGCATGCTGTTCATAGGCCCGGAAGCCGAACGCCGCTTCGGCCACCGGCACTTCTCCGAACTGACCGCCGTCTTCACCGCGGCACCCGAGTTCACCGTCCTCTCCGGCCGCACCGAGATCGGCCGCACCGACCCGATGCTCCTTTGCGACCCGGTCGAAGGCCCACGGCTGCTCCTGCTCGCCGGCCGCAGCTGGCGTGTCACCTACACCGACTGGAAACGCCGCCGCTGCTTCGTCGAACCCGCCGGCAGCGGGGGCCGCGCCCGGTGGACCGGCAGCCTCCCTCCGCTGTCCTTCACCATGGTCAGAGCCATGCGCGACGTCCTCCTCGGAGCCGATCCCCAGGTCGCCATGACCAAACGCGCCGCCGCCCGCCTGACCGAGATCCGCGAGGAGCACACCGACCTCGTCCACCCCGCCGGCACCATGATCGTGCGTGAATCGGAGGCCGACGTCCGCTGGTGGACCTGGGCCGGCCACCTCGCCAACCGCACCCTCACCGCCTCCCTCGGCGACCTCACCGACCCCCGCCAGAACCCCGACGAGGCATTCATCCGGCTACGTTCTGACCTGACCCCAACTATGTGGAAGGCCGCCACGCCGGATCTGGAAAATCGGCTCTGTCTGCCCCACGTGGACGAGCAGGCCCTGGCTGGCCTGAAGTTCAACGCGGCCCTACCCCCGCACCTGGCCGAAGCCACCCTCGCCACCCGCCTGGCCGATCTGTCCAGCGCGAAGGCGGTCCTCACCGAACCGGTCCGGTGGCGCACCAGCCGGCGTGATCCGTAGCACGCGCATCGCCGGTATCCGCCTGGTAGCCGCGTCACACCAGCGGCCGTGGTGGATGACCGTCCCCAGCTGCCGGCCGCTGTCAGCGGGGAATGGTGGTGTGCTTGAACTCGTTGAGCTCGCTCCAGCCGGTCAGCAGATCCACCACGCGCTCGACTGCGCGGATCGACCCGGCAGGGTCGGCCCCGGCGGGGGAACGGTCCATGAGCCGGACGAAGACAGCCCGGTCGTCGGCGATGAACGTCGGCACACCCCACACGGCGTGGCTGTTGGTGTACTGCTCATGCTCGGCGCGGACCCTGGCCAGCGCCTCGCCCGAGTCAATCGCCGTCAGCACCTTTCCGGCCGGCACGCCGTGGTCCGCCAGCACCTTGGCGACCTCGTCGCGGTCGGACAGCTGCCTGGCCTCGTCGTGGCGGAGCGCGAACAGGCCGCGGTGCACGGCCGGGAACACCTCGGGGTAGTCGTCGCGGACAACGACCCCAGCCTGCAGGGCCAGGATGCCGCTGTCCTGGTCAGGCTGGTCCCAGACGTCAGGCTGCCCCTCTTCGACGTGGGCCTGCCCGAGGGAGAACGGGGCGAAGCGGACCTGCCAGCCGGCGCCGGCGGCCAGCCCGGTGAGGATGTGCTCGTGCGCGTTGCGGGCGAACGGGCAGCGGTAGTCCCAGGTGACAGTGAACTCAAAGGCCATGAACCCTCCAAGCCGCCGGACCCGCGCCGCATTCCCTACCGGCCGAGTAGAAAAATGCTGAGAGCGCCCGCGATCCGTCGCCGTTCGCTCTCGTAGGCCGCTGGGCGGTCTCCAGCGGTCGGTGCACCGCCCGCCCCGCGTCGGGACTCATAAGAGCGT
>NZ_CAKJTR010000083.1:2414-4764 GCF_917627355.1 Protofrankia sp. Cj3
CACCCCTATTGCCGGACGCTCTAAGTAGGGATTTGAATCGGGCTGTTGGGGCAGGTCAGGAGCCTGCCCGATCGCGATCAAACTTGCCGAGCCCTCTGCTCCCAGCACGATGCGGACGGTGCACTGACCCCCTGAATCCAAGGAGCACTCAGGTTCCTGAATGCATAGAGCAGCTGATCGATACAGTATGCGACCTTCGCGCAACCCTGCTAACCACCCTCACATCCGACCTCATTCTCCCAGGTCAAGAGGGTGTCTGACGATGAACCCGCACCTCCCCCATCTGCTGTCCATCCACCTCGGCACGATCCCACGACCGGCAAAGAGGTCGCCGTCCGTTCGGACGGTTATGCGACGTGGGAGCGGGGCGTGACACGGACGATGAGGTCGGCGTCGAGGGCGTCGGCGAGCCGGTCCAGGACGGGCAGCGTGGGCACGGTGCCCCCGGCTTCGAACCGTGCCACCGCCGACTGGGTCATACCAGCCGCGTGCGCCAGCTCGGTCTGGCTCCAGCCACGCTGCTGACGTAGCTGCCGGACGGCACGGCCGAGCTCGAATGCCAACCGGGCCGCCTGGTACGCCTCGTGTGCGCCCGGCTCAGCCATGCGCTGTTCCCGCAGCTGCGCCCACTCCGACCGCTCAGCCACCGTCCCCACCCTCCTCGTCCAGCTCGTCGTCGGCAGTGTGCTGCTCGGCCAGGCAGCGGGCCAGAGTACGCCTGGCCCGGGCGACCTCGCCCACCTCGCGCATCCGGGTCTTGACGAACACCGCCAACAACACGACCCGCTGCCCCGGGGCCAGCCAGTAGGTCACCCGCACCGCCTGCCGGTCCACGTGGAACCGCAGCTCCCGCAGTTTGCCGTCCAACTGCCGGGTGTAGGGCTCCCCCAGCACCGGGCCCTGTTCGGCCAGCAGATCGATGTAGAACGCCGCCGTGGCGAAGTGGGCCGTGGATAGCTGCTCCAACCAGTCTCGGACCTCCGGTTCCAGCTCGACGGTACTCCAAGCCATAGCAGCAACGCTATAGCATGCTCTGGGGTGCCCGTCGTCGGCGTGCCGCCCCCGACCATCCGGCTCGGAGCCGACTCAGCGTGCGATGTGACGTTCGGGGCACGTCAGCCGGTAGCGGGCACAATCGGGGTTCACGTTCCATCCCCTCACCTCCACAGGTAACCTGCCTGCCCGCGAGGCCCTGCGGTTGTTGGCTTTTTCGTGCTCTTCCCGACGCATTGCATGATCATGCATTGTCGGTTGACGCCACCGGAAAGTTGACAGTCCCCCATCCCGGTGATCATCTGGCATCTGCTCAGCGACCCGCACGCCCGCTACCGCGACCTCGGCGCCGACCACTACACCACCTGGATCAACAGTGACGCGAATTCCATCCGATGCGAATTCGCGACAGTTGGCATGCGCAATGATCACAAAGTGGCGTTTCCGTTGGTAGATAGGGTGTCCTGGGTTGCTGGAGGATGCCCGCCGGCGTAGGCCGATTTGGCTCCAATGATCGACTACGGACCCGTGGCCATCAGGTTTGGCGGGGTTGAAGGCCGATGCGGAATCTCGCATCTGATGCGATGGGCCGCTGGTTACTCTCCGTAGAGATCTACGGGTTCCAGTCGGGCAAAGCTGCTGCGCCGCTTCCCCTCCTCGGCGCCTGGCGGCGCCTGCGGTGCGGGTCGGCTTGCCACTGATTATCCCTGGGTGCCAGCATCTTCGACAACATGGAGGACGGCTGGCCGCGTGAAGTCGTTGCGGCGGGCCGCCCGTTGCGAGTCCTACAGAAAGTTACGATCTACACTTGAAGATCAGAGAATTCGCGACACTCGAATACAAGACTCCGCCAGTCCTGTACCCCTACTACAGCGGGATCGGCATGTCGCATGTCGGGAATCGTGCTGTTCTGGACACGTATTGCAGTTTTGCTGTCACGCTTTTCGTGTGGCCTACACGGGGTTCGGGCACAGCCGTAGAACGCACATGAGCGTGTTGGTGACCGTGAAGGCGTACCCCACGGTGTCCCAGCAGCACGGCGAGGCGGTGTGCGTCGCGGGCATCCGCACCGATGTCATCCCCCACCGGTGGGTGCGGCTGTTCCCGGTCCACTACCGTGATCTCCCTGAAGAGCAGCAGTTCAAGAAGTGGGAGTTCATCGAGCTCGACGTCCAACGAGGATCGGATACGCGACCGGAGAGCTACGTGCCGATCCTGGAGACGATCAGACGGGGGCGTGTCCTGGGCACGGGCGACGGCTGGGCGGAACGCCGAACGATCGTCGATCCCCTCCTGCAGTCGAGCCTGTGCGTGGTCCGCCGCCAACGCAAGATCGATGGAACATCGCTGGCGTTAG
>NZ_CAKJTR010000083.1:5175-21031 GCF_917627355.1 Protofrankia sp. Cj3
TCCGTGCACAGGATCTCCAAGCGGAGGTCCGCCGGGGTGGCGGGGCCGAGCAGTGCCCGCAACGCCACGGCGGGATCGGCGTCCGGTGACGGCAACGCCGTGCCCGCCCACCAGGTGTCCTCCAGGTCGAACCGGCCGATGCCCCCGCTGATCCTGGCGTTGTAGATCCAGTACTGCACCGCAGGGCCGTGCGGGACGAGCTGGGCCAGCCCCGGCGCGCGGAAGACGATCGACGTGGTGCGCCGCGCGTCGGTCGGACCCTGCATGGGGATGCCGAGGCACTGCCGGGTTGTGCTGTTGCCGCCGTCGCACCCGAGCACGTAGCGGGCGGTGATCCGGTGGACCGTGCCGTCCGGGGCCTCCACCTCCGCCACGACCTCCTCGGCGGACTCGGTGAGCCCGCGCAGCGCCCAGCCCAGCGCGAACGTGATGTCGGGCAGCTCGGCGACGACCTCCCGCAGCACGCGTTCGACGGCGGGCTGCGGGACTATCTGGCCGGGTTCGGCGACCACGTCCGTGCGCGCCGCCGAGAGGCCGAGGCAGTCGTCGAAGCGGGTGAACTCGGGTCCCAGCAGGCTGGTGGCGACCACGACCTGCTGGGACCAGGCGACCGGCAGTGCCGCCGCGGCCCGGATGCGGTCGGCGATCCCCCACCGGCGGAAGTGCTCCATGGTGCGGGCGCTGGTGGTCTTCGCCCTCGGCCGCAGGAACGAGACCTCCTGGCGCGGTTCGAGCACCACGCAGTCGATCCCCCGAGTGCCCAGTTCGGCGGCGGCCGCCAAGCCGACCGGGCCGCCGCCGACGATCAGGACCGATGTGGTCGTGGGCAGTGTCACCACTGGGTTCCTCCGCCTCTCAGGACAGCTGGTCGCCGGTGGCCCGGGGCAGCAGCCGGCGGGCGTTGCGGGTGGTCAGCTCGCGCCAGGTCTCGCGGTCGTCCGGCGGCGCGGCGGCATCGATGGACTCGATCTGGGTCAGCACGCCCTGGACCGGGAACCAGCAGTAGTCGCTGCCGTAAAGCATCCGCTCCGTGCCGAAGGCACCCGCGAGGGCGGGCACCTGGTCGGGGAACGGGGTACCGGCGATGTCGTACCAGAACCGGCCGAGCTGCTCGCGAACCGAGATGTCGGGCGGCCCGCCCAGGCCCTCGATGAACCCACACGACTGGTCCAGCCGAGCGGCCAGCAACGGGAGTGCGCCACCGCCGTGGGGGAAGATCCACGAGATGCCCGGGTAGCGGGACGCGACACCGTTGAACACCAGGTTCACCGCGGCCCGCGCGGAGTCGAAGATGAACTCGAGTACCGGCCGTGGCAGGCCGACCGTGATGGCCTCGTGCCGGGGCGGCGAGGTCGGGTGGACGAACACGATCGCCCGCCGTCGGTCGAGTTCGGCCCACAGAGACTCGAACAACGGGTCACCGAGGTAGCGGCCATGGCTGTTGGTCGACACAGTGAGCCCGTCGGCGCCCAATTCGTCGAGTGCGTACGCCGCCTCGGCGAGCGCACCCTCGACATCGGGCAGGGTCAGCGAGGCGAAGTGCCCGAACCGGGCTGGTCGCCGACGGCTCAGCTCAGCGCCGAACTCGTTGACCTCGCGCGTGAGCCGCCGCGCCGCGAGATCGTCGCCGAAGTGCGTGCCGGGCGTGACAAGTGACAGCATGGTCTTGCTGATCCCACCCCGGTCCATCAGGCCCAGGTGTTCCTCCTCGCTCCACCTGGGCCAGCCGGGCATGCCGTTGGGGTGTTCGTGGCCCGCGGCTCGTGCGGTGGCGACGTAGGACTCCGTCACGAAGTGCGCGTGCACGTCGACGAGTTCGTGGGCGGACCCCAGTGTCATGAGAGTTCGCCAGCGAGCGGCTTTCGGCCCACCACCGCACCGTTCGCCCCGGCCGCGTCGAATCGCAGGACAGGCACGTCGGTGAAGCCGGCGTCTTCGAGCCAGCCCCGGTACTCCGACTCCGCGTAGTTCTCACCGCCGGGCAGCCCGACAAGCATGTTCATCCCCATCAGCGCCGCGGCGGGCGGTCCGGTGCGTTCGTCGTTGAGCAGCAGTTCACACACCAGCACCACGCCACCGGGTGCCGCCGCGGTGAACGCCTTGTCCAGCAGCCGCCGGTTGGCCGCCTCGTCGTGGTCGTGCAGGACCGAGGTGAGCAGGGCGACGTCAAAGTCAGCAGGCAGCGCGGGGTCAGCCTGGAAATCTCCCGCGACGACGTCGATCCGGTCGCCCAGCCCGGCTTCGGCGACCTTCGCCTCGGCGATCTGCCGCACGTGCGGCAGATCGAACACGGTGGCCGTCAGGCCGGGATTGCGCTGGCACAGCTGGATCACGAACCCGCCGGAGCCACCACCCACGTCCAGCACCCGTTGGTGCGGCCCGAAGTCGTACACCTCGTCCAGCGCGCCCGCGGTGGCACCGGCCAGGGAGTGCATCGCGTCCCAGAACGTTTCCATGAGGACCGCGTCATCGGTGCTGAAGGCACCCTCCTGCTGTTCCGGGTCCCAGGTCACCGGACGGTTCGTTTGCAACGCGTCCAGGACCCGGTGCCAGTTCTCGTAGAGCTTGCGGTCGCAGAACCGCACGAACCCGCCGAAGTAGTGCGGCCGCCCGATGACCAGGTACTCCTCGGCGAGCGCGGAGTTCCGGTACCCATCACCGGATTTCTCCAGCAGGCCGAGCGACGCGCACGCGGCCAGCAGCAGCCGGGCCGGGCGGCCCTGCAGGTCCGCCGCCTCGGCGAACTCCTTGACCGTCATCGACGTGCCACCGGCGAGCTTGGTGAACAGCTCCAGTTCAAGCGCGGCGGAAAAGGTCTTGAAGCTGATGAACCCGTTGGCGAGTTCGAGCAGTTGGCGAGTTCGAGCAGTGGTACCTGGCTCAACGGCTGGCCCTTGTCGTTGATATTCATGATCACCTTTTCATCATGGGATATCGGTCGCCAACACGCGGTCGCTCTCGTGTATGTGCTCGGCAATCACATCCGCGTGTTCGCCCGCGCAGGTCAGTTCCAGCCGATGCGGGAACGAACGCACGAGGGGAGGCTCGGTAGCCCGGAAGTACAGGACGGAGCGGCCCCCTTCCTGTTCCTTCTCCAGCGGGTTGTAGCCCGCGCCATCAGCGACCAGCGCTCCCGAGCCGAGCAGCTGGCGACGCAGTTCCGCCAGCACGCGCTCAAGTCGGTCGACCATGATGGCGACATGTGACTCGTTCATGGACTGGCGCTCGCGGTCGGCCATGCCCTCGGGCAAGGCGCACCCATGCGCCGCCGTCGCGGCGAAGACCTCGATCTCCCTGCAGCCGAACAGATCCGTGTCGACAGCGCCACGCACGATACGCACGTCGAGGTCCTCCGGAGGTATCCGGTACCGTCGGCACAACCGGGACTTGACCACAACGCTGGGGACAGGCCGGGTCACCTCGAAACCATTGCACCGCAATGCCGAGACCACCTCCGAGATCGTCTCGGGGAACACCAGGAAGCCATAGTGGTCGAAGGTGCAGTGCTGGAGGTCGACACGCCCCAGCAGCGGGCCGTGAGTGTGTGCCGAGACCGCGTCGAGCACCTGCCCGACGGAGAACTGGTTGAGGATGGACCTGATCCGGACGACGCTGTCGACATCACGCTGGTCCATTTCCCGCTCCTCGTGTCAGGAACTCCTCCAGCGCCGCATTGAACGCCGAGCCGACGTTCTGCGTCGCGTGGCCGCCGGGGATGACCAGCCGCCGCCCGTCGAGCCGAGCCGCCAGGGCATCGCTGATCGCCTCGAACACCGGGCGCTGGCCACCACTGACGACGAGGGTGGGGATGGCTGCCGCGCGCAGCCGGTCCAGTGGCAGCTCGGCCTCCCACGGCCACCGCACCCGGTCCCGGGCGAGGCTGGCGGTGGTGCGTTGTCCCCCGGACAACACGTCCGGGTAAGGCGTACCGGGATCGATGAGGGCGAATATCGCCCGGAACAGTGCGTCGTCGGCGGCGGGCGGCCGTGCCAGCAGGGCGCGCATGGCCTGCTCGAACTCGTCGACCACCGGTGTCCCCCTGGCCACACCGCTGGCCGCGCTCTCGATCAGGGTGAGCGAGAGGACCGCGTCCGGGCGCTGGGCGGCGGCCAGCAGCGCTCCCACCGTGCCGTAGGACTGGGCCACCAGGTGGGCGCCGTCGCCGAGCAGCTCGGCGATCAGCTTGGCGTCCACCTCGAAGTCCTCGCGCTCGCTGGTGGCACTGCGCCCGTAGTTCAGCCTGCTCGGCATGACCAGCCGCCACCGGTCGGCGAGCGAGGCCTGGGTCAACCACGCCTGTTCGCCGCAGACCGCACCGCCGTGCACGAACAGGATCGGCGTGCCGCGGCCCAGCTCGACCACATGCATTCCACCGGGCCCGGTCACCTCGGTCCGCTCGACAGGTGTGGCCGTACCGGGGTGCAACAGGGGCCGCACCGTGGCCACCAGCGAGGCCACGGTCGGGTTGTCCAGGAACATCGCCAACGGCAAGGAGATCCCGAGCGCACCGGCGACGGCGTCCCGCAGCTCCACCGCGAGCAACGAGTCCAGGCCAAGGTTCTGCAAGGGTTCGGTGGGGGCCGGCCGCGACCCGGTACCACCGAGCACCGCCGCGACCTGCTCGAGGAGCAGTTCGTGCAGCCGGCGTCCGGCCTCGTCGTCCTGCCCTGTCTGGAAAGCGGCGCGCAGGGCCGAGCCCTCGGCAGTGATCGCGGTGGGCGCGGGCTGTGCCCGGCCGGCCGCCAGGATCGCGTCCTGGCTGGTCTTGCGCATCGAGACGCCGGTCAGCTCCAGCAGGCAGGTCCCGTCCTCGGTCAGGACCCGGAGGTCGCCGGTGACGGCCGACCCGGACTCCGCGCGGACCAACGCGTGGCACAGCAGGGGTTCGTCGCAGTGCCCGTGGCGGGAGAACCGCTCCAGCCCGGTCAGGATCAGCATCGTGGCGAGCGGGAGGGTGTCGTACACGCACGCGAAGACGAGCTGCAGGACGGAGTCGGTGAAGCCGGGGTGCAGCAGGTAGTCGTCGGCCTCCCCGGGCTCGGGCGCGCGCAGCCGGGCCAATACCTCACCCTTGCCGCAGCGCAGGTGGGTGATCCACCGCGCGGAGGACCCGAGGTATATCTTGCGTTTCCACAGTGCCCGGTAGAACTCCGCCCCCGAGAGGGTTGTGGTGCACCGGCGGCTGATGTCCTCGACACCGTCGGTGCCGATGGCGGGCGCCTGCCCCGGCTCCGCGGCGAAGGCGCCCTGGGCGTGCAGTGCCCACACCCCGTCGGGCTCCGGCTGGCTGTAGTAGCGGAACGGTGTGCGCCCGCCCACCGCCGGGTCGACGACCAGCATCGCCGTCCGGACGCCCTCCTCGGGCATCAGGAACGCCTGGGGCAGCGACAGATCCTCGATCCGGGTGCGCTCGAACCCGCGCAGCTGGGCGACCGCCGCCAGCACCGCCTCGACGTAACAGCCGGCGTTGACCACGGCGGCCCCGGCGCACACGCAGTCGCCGAGGCAGGGGTGCCGGTCGACGGAGAGCAGCGAGCAGAACTGCACGGCGTCAACCGGTGACGGGACGCGCTCCCCCAGCAGGGTCGCGCTCGCCGGTGCGCCCGGTCCGGCCACGACCGGCGCCAGCACGGGCCGAGTGGTGGGCTCGAACCAGTGCCGGTGCCGTTCGAAGGCGTAGGTCGGCAGGTCGACGACGCGGCGCGGCCGATGCTCGTCGACCCCACGCCAGTCGACCTTGACGCCGCGCACGAACAGCTCGCCCAGGCTCGCGAGCATCGTCCGCTCGTCCTCGCCGTCCCTGTTCAGTGACGACAGCAGGGTGACCCGGCCGGGCTCGACGATCTTGCCGGCCAGCGTGCACAGCGTGGCGGCGGGACCGATCTCCAGGAACACGGTGCACCCTCGGGACACCAGCTGTTCGACACCCGCCGCGAACCGCACCGGCTGGCGCGCGTGGTCGCGGAGGTAGCCGGCGGAGAAGGTGCCGGCCTCGGCCACCTGGCCGGTCAGGTTGGACACCAGCGGGATCCGGGGATCAGCGAAGGACACCTGCGCGGCACGCTGCTCGAACCTCTCAAGCGCCGGCTCCACCAGGGACGAGTGGAAGGCATGCGAGACCCGCAGGCGCGCACTCCGGACGCCCTCGGCCTTGAGCGCCTTGATCAGCTCGTCCAGCACCGCGTTCGGACCGGACACCACCACGTTGTCCGGTCCGTTGACCGCCGCGACGCACAGTCTGCCCTCGTACGGGGCCAGCGCGCGCTCGACGTGCCCGGGGCCGGCGAGCACCGCGACCATGCCGCCGCCCTCGGGTAGCTCCTGCATGAGCCTGCCCCGCTCGGCGATGAGGGCCAGCCCGTCGGCCAGGTCGAACACCCCTGCCACACACGCGGCGGCGTACTCACCGACGCTGTGCCCCAGCAGCGCCGCGGGCGCCACGCCCCACCGCCGCCACAGCCTGGCGAGCGCGTACTGCAGGCTGAACAAGGCGGGCTGGGCGTGGCGGGTCTGGTCCAGCGGGGTGTGCTCGTCGAACAGCACCGGCAGTAGCTCGCCGCCGAGGATGGCGTCACAGCGGTCGAGGTCGGCCTGGAACGAGGGCTGGGACCGGTACAGCGCGCGTCCCATCCCCGGGTACTGCGAACCTTGGCCGCTGAACAGGAACGCCACCTTCGGCCGCGCGCCGGGTGGTACGACGCCGGTGCGCACGTCCTGGTGCGGGGTGCCCTCGGCGTGTGCGGCCAGTGCGGCCCGTGCTGCTTCCGTGCTGTCGGCGAGCACGACCGCACGGTGGCCGAACCGCGCTCGCCCGTTGTTGGCGGTGTGCGCGACGTCGGCGAGTGAGTCGGTGGCGTCGAGGTGATCACGGTAGCGCGCGATGAGTGCCCGCAGGGCCTCGTCGCTGCGCGCGGACAGCGACACGAGGTGTGTGCCCCCCGCAGCGGACCCCGCAGCGGGGGGGTCCGAGCTCTCCTCCAGAATCAGGTGCGCGTTGGTGCCACTGGCCCCGAAGGAGCTGACCCCGGCGATCCTGGTGCCCTCCAGCCGAGCCCAGTCGGTCAGCTCGGTCGGGATCGTCACGCCGAGCTCCCCAAGAGGGATCCTCGGGTTGACCGTCGAGAGATGCAGCAGCGGCGGCAGCTGCCGGTGCCGCAGCGAGAGCACGGTCTTGATGAGCCCGGCGATCCCGGCCGCGGACTCCAGGTGGCCCATATTGGTCTTCACGGTGCCGATCGGCAGCGGGCGGTCCGGGTCGCGATCGGCGCACAGGACCGAGCTCAGCGCGTGGACCTCGATCGGGTCGCCCAGTGGCGTCCCGGTCCCGTGCGCCTCGACGTAACCGACCTGTGCCCCGCGCACCCCGGCGGCGCGCAGCGCGTCCCGGATGACCGCCTGCTGCGCCTGCCCGTTGGGGACGGTGATGCCGCCGCTGCGGCCGTCCTGGTTGACCGCGCTGCCCCGGATCACCGCCAGCACGCGGTCCCCGTTCGCGGTCGCCTCGGACAGCAGCTTCAGCACGACGACCCCGCAGCCCTCACCGCGGGCGTACCCGTCCGCGGTGTCGCTGAAGGTCTTGCACTGGCCGTCGGGCGCCAGCATGTTCGCCTTCGACATCGCGACGAACCAGTCCGAGGTGACCATGACGTTGACTCCCCCGGCCAACGCGGTCGAGCACTCGCCGGTGCGCAGGCTCTGGCAGGCCAGGTGCACGGCCACCAGCGAGGCCGAGCACGCGGTGTCCAGTGTCAGGCTGGGGCCGCGCAGGCCCAGCCAGTAGGACAACCGGCCCGCCGCGAACGGCGAGGTCATCCCCCCGGTCAGCCAGTAGGCGTCGATGTCGGTGGGGGGGCATTCCTTCAGCATCGCCTGGATGTACTCCGACCCGGTCACGCCGAGGAACACGCCGGTGCGGCTCTCCGCGAGCCCGTCCGGTGCCTGGCCCGCGTTCTCCAGTGCCTCCCAGGCGACCTCCAGGAACAGCCGTTGCTGCGGGTCCATCCGCGTGGCCTCGCGTGCGCTCACGCCGAAGAACCCGGCGTCGAAGGTGTCGATCTCGTCGAGCAGCCCGGCCCGTCGGACCGGCGGGAAGCCGGCCGGGTCCCAGCGGTCTGCGGGGATGTCCCTTGTCGCGTCCCGGCCGGTGCGCAGCAGGTCCCAGAACGCCGCAGGACTGTCCGCGTCCGGTAGCCGGCACGCCATGCCCACGATCGCGACCGGCTCGTCAGCGCGGTGGGCCGACCGCTCCAGCGCAGTGCGCAGTTCCCGGATCTCGGTCAGCGCGGCGCCGAGGACCGCCTTGTTGTCCGCCGCGCTCATCGGCGGCCTCGCAGGGCACGGGCGGCTTCGATCTCCACGAGCAGCTGGCGCAACACGTCCTCCTCGGTGTCCACGTCTGCATGCGGCGTGGCGGGCGGGCTCGGCTCGGCGGGCGGGCTCGGCACCTCGGCGACCGCCCTCGTGCGCTCGGCCAGGTGCGCGGCCAGCGCGGCCACGGTCGGGAAGTCGAACAGGGCCGTCGCGGGCAGCTCCCAGCCCAGTGCCGAGGACAGATCCCGTTGCAGCCGCAGCGCGAGCAGGGAGTCCATTCCCAGCTGGAAGAAACCCGCGCCGGGTTCGATCATGGCCGGGTCGAGGGCGAGGGTGCGCGCGGTGTGCTCGGTGACGAGGTCGAGCATGGTCTCGGCGTGCTCGCCCCGCAGACCCGGTGGGTCGCCGAGGTGGCTGGCCGGCGCGGCAGCGGGTTGGACGGCCGGCGCGGCAGCGGGTTGGACGGCCGGCGCGGCGGCGGGCCCGGCGGTGCGGGTCTTCGGCCAGTACCGCCGGCGCTGGAAGGCGTAGGTGGGCAGCTCGACCCGCCGCAGGTGGTGCTCGGCGGCGAGCGCCCGCCAGTCGGGCTCGGCCACGGTGGCCGGGGTGCCGCCGGTATGGAGCGAGTCCAGCCCGGCGAGCAGGCCGGCCCGGTCCGCCGCCAGTACCGCGGCGGTGTGCGCGAAGCGGGTCCGGGTGGTGGCCAGTGAGTACGCGACGTCGGCGACGCGGAGCTCCGGGTGGGCCACCAAGTGTGCACGCAACAGGCCCGCCTGGGCGCGCAACGCCTGGTCGTTGGTCGCCGACAGCACAACCGGCACGGGCGGGGCGGCGGGACCGGCCGGGGCACCGTCCGCCGGTTGCCCCGGCGCCTCTTCGAGCACCACGTGCGCGTTGGTCCCGCTCATGCCGAAGGCGGACACCGCCGCCCGGCGCGGCCGGCCGGCCGACGGCCACGGGCGGTGCTCAGTCAACAGCTCGATCGCCCCGGACTCCCACGCCACGTGGGGGCTCGCCGCCCGCACGTGCAAGGTCTTGGGCAGCACGCGGTTGCGCATCGCCAGGACGGCCTTGATGACGCCCGCGACACCCGCCGCGGCGACCGCGTGGCCGATGTTCGACTTGAGCGAGCCCAGCCATAGCGGCTGTGCCCGGTCCTGCCCGTAGGTCCGCAGCAACGCCTGTGCCTCGACCGGATCACCCAGCGGGGTGCCGGTCCCGTGTGCCTCGACCAGGTCCACCTCCTGCGGCCGCAGCCCGGCATCGTCGAGTGCCTGGCGGATGACCCGCTGCTGGGCGAGCCCGTTCGGCGCGGTCAGCCCGTTGCTGGCACCGTCGGAGTTGATCGCCGAGCCCCGCACGACGGCGAGCACCGGGTACCCCAGCACCTGCGCGTCGGACAGCCGGGCGAGCAGCAGGGTACCCACGCCCTCACTCCACGCGGTGCCGTCGGCACTGGCGGCGAACGATTTGCACCGGCCGTCCGGCGCCAGCATCCCCGGTTGCAGGCCGAACTCGGTGAACGATTCCGGGGTGGCCAGGACCGTCGCGCCGCCGGCCAGGGCCAGTGAGCACTCACCGGCACGCAGCGACCGGACCGCCAAGTGGAGCGCGACCAGCGAGGACGAGCACGCGGTGTCCACGGTCAGCGTGGGGCCTTCCAGCCCCAGCGCGTAGGCGATCCGGCCGGAGGCGATGCTGGTGGCCGAGCCGGTTATCCGGTGCCCGGCCATATCCTCGCCCAGCAGCGAACCGTAGTCCTGGGCGGAGGTGCCGATGAACACCCCAGTCTGGCTGCCGCGCAACGACTCCGGCACGATGCCCGCCCGTTCGAGTGCCTCCCACGCGGTCTCCAGCAGCAGGCGTTGCTGGGGGTCCATGGCCAGCGCCTCGCGGGGTGAGATGCCGAAGAACAGCGGGTCGAACCCGGCGCAGTCGCTGAGGAACCCGCCTTCCTTGAGCCCGGTGGCCGGGCTGAGGTCCCAGCCCCGGTCGGCGGGGAACTCCGAGATGGCGTCCCGGCCGTCCAGCACCAGCTGCCACAGCTGTTCCGGGGTTCCGGCGTCACCGGGGAACCGGCAGGCCATGCCGAGGATCGCGACCGGCTCGTCGGTGTGGCCAGCGGGTGCGGAGGTGGCGATCTCACGGTAGCTACCACGTAGTTCACCCACCAGGTACTCCGCCAGCGCCCGCGGTGTCGGGTGGTCGAACAGCAGGGTGGCGGGCACCGGCAGGCCGGTGACCGACGCGAGGCGCTCGCACAGCTCCACCGCGGTCATCGACTCGAGCCCGAGGTCGCGGAAGGCACGGCCGGCGGGCACGACGGCGCCCCCGTCATGCCCCAGCACCACCGCCGCCTCGGCGCACACGAGGTCCAGCACGGCCGCCAGGTCGGCCGACGGGCGTTCGGGAAGGGGCTGGGCCGGGTCGCGCGGTGGCCTCGGTTCCCCCTGCCGATCGCGCCACGAGGACAACGCTCGTCCCACCCGTGCTGCCGTGGCCGCGTCCAGGTCCAGCGCCTGCCCGAGCTCACCGGCCTCGACCAAGCGCCAGAAGGCCTCGGCCGCCGGATCGGGGCCGACCGGGGCCGGTACTGGTTCCGGCCAGAACCGCTTGCGCTGGAAGGCATAGGTCGGCAGGTCCACTCGCCGCGCGCCCGAGCCGGCGAAGACGGCGGGCCAGTTCACCGCCACGCCCGCCACGTGCGCCTGGGCGAGTGCGGTCAACAGTCGTGTCCGGTCGTGCGCGCCCAGCTCGACGACGACGTACCCGTCACCGGCCAGGGCTCGGCGGGTGCGCTCGTACTCCTCGGCATCGGCCACGGGGTGGTACGGCACCCGACAGGCGTCCGGGGTGACCGGGGCATGATCTTCCGCCGAGGTCACCGCCCTGGCGGCGTCCGCCAGGCTGAGCGCGCCCGCGACGGTGGCCGCCGCGATCCTGCCCTGCCCGTGCCCCACCACCGCGGCGGGCTCAACCCCTAGCGAACGCCACAGCTCGGCCAATGCCACCATCGCCGCCCACGAGACGATGTGCTCACGCTCCGGCGACACCGCTTCGTGTCCGCGAAGCACATCCAGGGGTGAGAAGTCGGTGAAGGGTGCCAGCGCCTGCGCGCACTCGCTCATGCGCGCGGTGAACACCGCCGATGACGTGAGCAGTTCCCCGCCCTGGCCTGCCCACCGCGAGTCCTCGCAGGGGAATACGAACACCGCCTCGGTCACTGTTTCGGCGACACCACGGGCCACCTCGGTGACCGCACCGTCGGCGACCAGCAGCACCGCTCGGTGCTCGAAGTCCGACCGCGTGGTCGCGAGTGACCAGCCGATGTCGACCGGCGGGCCGTCGAGGGACCGGATTCGCGCCAGCTGCGCCGCCAGCGAGGCCGATGACCTCGCCGACACCACCCATGGCACGACGGGCAGCCTCGACCGCCGCTTTCCCGGTGCCCGCACCGGAGGGGCCTGCTCCAGGATCACGTGCACGTTAGTGCCGCTCAGCCCGAACGAGGACACCCCGGCCCGGCGCGGCCGATCGACCATCGGCCACTCGAGCGCTGAGGTCAGCAGCTCGACTGAGCCGGCCGACCAATCCACATGGGACGACGGTTCGGTCACGTGCAGGGTCCTGGGCAGCAATCCGTTTCGCAGGGCCATCACCATCTTGATGACGCCGGCGACGCCCGCCGCTGCCTGCGTGTGCCCCAGGTTCGACTTGACCGAGCCCAGCAGCAACGGAGTGTCCCGGTCCTGCCCATACGTCGCCAGCAAAGCCTGCGCCTCGATCGGGTCGCCCAGCGTGGTCCCCGTGCCATGCGCCTCCACGGCGTCGACCTCCGCTGTGGACAGACCGGCGTTCGCGAGCGCCTGGCGGATCACCCGTTGCTGCGCCGGTCCGTTCGGCGCGGTCAGGCCGTTCGACGCGCCGTCGGAGTTGATCGCCGAACCCCGCACCACGGCGAGCACCTGGTGGTCACGGCGCCGCGCGTCGGACAACCGTTCCAGCACGAGCACTCCGACGCCCTCGGCGAACCCGGTACCGTCAGCGGAGTCGGCGAAGGCCTTGCACCGGCCGTCCGCGGCCAGGCCGCGCTGCCGGGAGAACTCCACGAAGCTGCTCGGTGTGGACATCACGCTCGCCCCACCGGCCAGTGCGAGGTCGCACTCGCCCTGACGCAGGGATTGCACGGCCAGGTGCATCGCCACGAGCGAGGACGAACAGGCCGTGTCCACCGTGAGCGTGGGCCCCTCGAACCCGAACGTGTAAGCCACCCGCCCGGAGGCCACGCTCGGCGCGGTCCCCGTGGTCTGGGAACCCTCGAACTCGCTGCCGAGCAACCGCGCGTAGTCGTTGAACATCACCCCGGAGAAGACACCGGTCTGGCTGCCCCGTAACGACTTCGGGTCGATCCCCGCGCCCTCCAGGGCCTTCCACGACGTCTCCAGCAGGAGCCGCTGCTGTGTGTCGGTCGCCAGTGCCTCCCGCGGTGACATCCCGAAGAAGGCCGGGTCGAACTCGCCCGCGTCGTGCAGAAACCCGCCCAGCCGGGTGAGCGAGGTCCCGGCGTGGCCGGGTTCGGGGTGGCAGAGCGCGGTCAGGTCCCAGCCGCGGTCGTGGGGGAACTCCGTGGCGACCTCCCCGCCGTCCAACAGCAGCTGCCACAGCTGCTCCGGTGAACGGACATCGCCGGGGAACCTGCACGCCATCCCCACGATCACCACGGGGTCCTCCCGGTCCGCGGGTTGTGCCCGCCCGGTCTCACGGTGGTCGTGCCGCGCACTCAGCAGGTGGGATACGACGGCCAGCGGGGTGGGGCAGTCGAAGACCAACGTGGTGTCCAGTGCCCTGCCGGTCGCCTCCGCCAGCCGTCTGCTCAGCAGGACGGCACCGGCGGAACTGATCCCGTAGTCGCGGAAGCTCTGCTCGGGCAAGATGGGCTTCTCGCAGTCCGCCACGGCACTCGCGTGCTCACGAACGAGGGACAACAGCTCCGGTGGTGCCAGTGCGGCGCCGCTCGCCTGAGGTCGGCGGCCGAGAACCTGCTCGACCAACCGCCTTCGCGCGAGCTTGCCGGTGGGGGTGTGCGGCATCCGCTCGACCACGACCAGCCCGAGCGGGATCTTGTAGGAGGCCACGCCACTGGCGGTCAACAGCTCGGTCACCTCGGCCAGCGTCACCTGCTCTCCGGGGTGAACCGCGACCACCACGCAGGGGTACTCGCCGAGGCGGTCATCCGGCAGGCCGATGACCGCCAGGTCCGACACCCCCGGCAGCTCGGCGAGCAGGTGCTCTATCTCCAGCGCGTTGAACTTCTCCCCGCCGACATTGATCCGTTCCACGGCCCGCCCGTGGAAGGTCAGCCGGCCCTCGCCGTCGATGGCGGCGAGGTCGCCGGTGCGCAGCCACCCATCACCGGCGAACGCGGCCTGGGTCAGCTCGGGTTCACCGAGGTAGCCGCGGAACTGGAAGGGGCTCCGGAAACGCAGCTCCCCGACCTGGCCGGGCTCGCAGTCGCGTTCGTCGGGTCCGACCACACGGGCCTCGCTGTGCTCGACCGGCAGCCCGATCCCATACCCCGACGTGCCCGCGCTCTCCCCTGGCAGCGTGGTCGCGCCCGCACCGAGCTCGGACATTCCCCACTGCACGGCCACCGCCGCGCCGGTCCGGCTCGACACCGCACGCGCCAGCCGCTCCGGTACGGGGGCCCCCGACGCACGCACCTGGCGCAGCCGCAACCGCCCGTCGGGGACGTGCCCGAGGATGTCCCGCAGTTGTGCCGGTACCGCGAACAGCACGGTCGGCGCGGTCTCGTCGGTCAGGCGCAGGAAGCGGTCCACGTCCCAGCCACCGCCGAACATGACCTGCCGGGCACCAACGGCCAGGCCCAGGTGCAGTGCGAGGAGCCCGAACATGTGGCTGAACGGGCTGGTGCTGAGGATGCGGTCCGTTGGAAGCACGCCGCCCCGGCCCACGATCGCCAGGGCGTTGGACAGCACCCCGTCGTGGGTGTGCACACAGATCTTCGGGCGCAGCGACGTCGTACCGGAGGTCGGCGCCAGTAGCAGCGGTGAATGCGGTTGCAGATCGAGGCGTACCGGCGGCGCACCCGCCCACTCGTGCTTGAGGTCCATCAGCGAACCGGGTGCGAGAAGGACGTGGCGTAATGAGGGGCACGCGGCCCGCAGCTTACGTGTCAGGCCGTCGATGTCCACACCGTGGCGCCTGCCACCGTCCGGCGACAGCACGGCAACGACCGGCCCGGCGGCACGCACGAGCCCTTCGAGCTCACGAACACCGTTGCTGCTGTGCAAAGGCAGGAAGACCGCACCGGCGATCGCCACCGCAAGGTGTACAACGAGGAAGTCCCAGGAGTTCGGCAGCTGGACGGCAACCACATCGCCCGACGTGACACCGAGCCCACGCAGCCCCCTGGCCACTGAGTTGCCCTCATCCCACAGATCCGACCAGGTCCGTTCACCCGAGCCGGCCGCGTGACCGGACCGGTCGTGAACCGCGATGGCAGCCGGGTCCTGGAGCACCGTCCGTTCGACCAGTGCGGGCAGTGTGTGGCCGACGAGTCCCGTGGCGGAGGCAGGAGTAATGTGGAAATCGTTTCCCGTGACCGCCACTACGCCCCCTGGTTTGGCCCGTCGTGCTCGGCCACATGAGGCGCGTGCCCGATTGTCGACAGATCGTAACTTCTATGGCGGAAAGCTGGAGTCTTATTCAGAACTCCCCGATCAAGATTTTTAGCAGAGTCCTGACCTGCGACGATGAATGATCTGAACCATCTGCACTGGGGGTTTTGAATAAGCCTCCTGGATTCGGTGTTCTGAAAATCGGAATCGGCCTTCAGAGCACTCGCCGAGGGTAGCCAGAAAAGCTGGTTTCTGGCCAGAGGGGCAGCCACCCGACTCCTCGGCATCAACATCGTCATCATCGGCCCCCAATTCACCACACCCGCCTGGTGGCCCGCAGCTAATAATCCCACCCTGCCCACCATCCACCTCGTCCACGTCAGCGGAATCAAGCGGTCAAGGCGACATGTCCGCTGCCAGTAGATCGCCGAATACTTCAAGCGGCGTCTGCCAGTTCAACGTTCAACGTTCAACGGTACGTATTCGGAAGTCCTGTGGGATCTTGGAGTCAACCTGCTGCAGCACAGGCACTCCCGCCCGACGACCCACGGGACTTCCGAATACGTACGTTCAACGTCTCCCGTGGCTTCTCATTCAACTGGGAAGTCAGGCTATCAAGATCTGCCTGCGAATGCAAGGATAAGTCGGCGCCCTTCGGGAAATACTGCCGGAGCAGATGATGTTGCACGAATCGATTGGGTCCACCGAGCCGGTTGACACCATATTGACCCAGGTCACAGGCGTGTCGGTGCGGAGTCGATCAGGTCAATGGAGATCGAAATTGTGGAGTGATTACAGCAGGCCCATGGGGTCAGCGGCCGACAACGTGGCCAGCGCGTTTTCAGTACGTGGAAACTCGGCTTTCAACAGCCGCCGGTGGCCTTCATGACCATGAGCGGGAGTCCTGG
>NZ_CAKJTR010000083.1:21183-21680 GCF_917627355.1 Protofrankia sp. Cj3
TGTCAATTCTCGTTTAATCTGGCCAGCCTGGTGCCCCCGACCTGTGGCTGGTCAGATCGCCTGAGACGAGGTGCGGGGAGGTTGTCTCACTTGAAGTGGCCTTTTTCGGGGGGTGGCACTGGCGTCTGCCAGCCGGCGTGCAGTTTCTGGGCCTGGAACCGGTGGCGCTGGTCCGCGAAGTCGACGCGGTGGCGGGCGACCCAGTCCCGCAGAGGGTCACGGCACCAGGGCGTGGTCAGGGTGGCCACGCTTGCGTGGGTCCTGTGGGCGACGTGCTGGTAGAAGCGGTCGAGGTCGGGCTCGAAGGCGATCGCGACGAGACAGCGCCACTCGAGGTCCGCGAGGACGCGGGCCAACGCGACGGTCTCAGGGAGAGTCACCGCGGGATGGTGGACTGCGACGCCGAGGGTGTCGGCGCGTTGCTGCCATCGCGTGGCGAGGTGGGGATGGCGATGGGCTGGGTCGCTCCTGGCCCACCAGTCGACGATGCTTCCCCC
>NZ_CAKJTR010000084.1:0-749 GCF_917627355.1 Protofrankia sp. Cj3
CGGAGGCAACCATCGCGCTGCCGCGATCCCGGGCCGCCGCGGTGCTGCCGGTGTTGAGCAGGGCGGTGAGCTCCCGCTCGACAAGCTCAAGGAACCCCCGGCTGTCGGCGGGCACCATCGGCCCGACCTCGCCCAGCAGTGCGGCGACCGACGACTCGCCCGCGAGCACGCCGGTGAAGGTCAGTGTCTGGGCGACGACATCGTCGAAGCGCTCCTGGGCGGCGAGGTGGCGGGCCACCTCGACCAGATCCGCGAAGTCGGCGCGCCCCGCCTCAAGCCGAGCCAGCCGCATCCGCTCGGCTCTACCGTGTCGCTCCGTCCGCGTCTCGGGTTCGACGTCGGCCAGCCAGTGGGCGATCCAAGGGTGGACGAGCACATCGCCGTCGAGGCGCAGCAGCAGCGTCCGGTCCGCGAGCCGCCGGACGGCCGCGGCGACGGCCCGGTGTCGTGCCCTGTCGGGCTCGGCACCCTTCCAGGCGAACGCGAGATCGTCAAACGACATCGGGACGCTCGACACCGCCGCCTGTAACAGCAGTGACCGTTCGTCCGCCGTCACCGTCGCGAGCAGCAGCTCCAAGACGATGTCCCGGCTGCCGAGCAGCAGCGCGTCGTCCACCGCCTGGCCGAAGCTGCGATCATCGCGTAGGTCGATACCGAGCGTGCCAGCCAGGCCGCTGATCCTTTCGGTGACCTCCCGCAGATTGGCCGCGCCGTTGCGCAGCAGGGCGTCGACGAACTCCAGCAGCCGC
>NZ_CAKJTR010000084.1:1212-6660 GCF_917627355.1 Protofrankia sp. Cj3
TCCTCGGTCAGGTTCTGCTCGAAGTCGTCGAACAGCAGCAACAGGCGGTGCTCGCCCAGCAATTCCCGAATCCGCGCGATCTTGTCCGTCTCCTCGTGACGGGAGTCGGTGAGGGCGCTCCGCGCCTCGACCAACTCCGGGACCGGGATGCCGCGCAGGGCCTGCGCGGTCGCGGCGATCAGCGACGGCGGGTTCCACCGGCCGACGTGCACCGCCACCGCCCAGCCGTCAGCCCGCAGCCGGGCCATTACCCGCCCGGCCACCGCGGTCTTGCCGATCCCGCCGGGCCCGGTCAGCACCACGCCGGCAACCGCGCCCCAGCGCTCCACCGCGGCCGGGCCACCCCGCAACACCGCGAGCGCGGTGCGGACCTCCCGGCGCCGCCCGACCAGGTCACCCATGGCAAGCTCGCGGACGCTGCCACCGGCCGGCGCGGCGAACGGGCGGGCCAGCGGCTGCCGGCCAGCAGCGGCGTCGAGCAGCGGCGGGTCGCCGGCCGCGGCAATCAGCGTCGCGGTGGCGTACTCGGGAGCCGCGAGCCGGCCGGTGGCCCGCGCGGCCGCCTGGCGATCGGCGTCCACCCGCCGACGGGCCTCGGCGAGCGCCGCAGCCACCGACCCGGCGCGGCCGGTGGCGAGCTCCGCGTAGAAGACCCTGGCCAGGTCGGTCGCATAACGGTCGGTGACGGTCGTCTGCATGGCCACGACCCGGTCGGCCCCGCCGCGGACGAGGCTCTCCGCGAGCCCCTCAGTTCGGGCCGCACCCGAACAGGACGCCAGCACGATCAACGGCAGCGGGCGGGATGCGCCCTTGAGCGCGTCCACCAGCTCCTGCGCACCGATGGTGACCGGGTTGCCGTCCTCGTCCTCCAGCTCGACCGAGGACGGCGAGCCGTGCGCGGACAGGTGCAGCACGTGGTAGCTGTCGTCGACGCGGTAACCGGCATCGCCCGCGGCGCTCCGGCCGCCCAGCGCGTCGGCGATCTCCGTCAGGCCGGCGACCTCGAGGATCGTGACCTGCGCGGCCCCGGTACCCGCCACCGGCTGGACAGCGTCGATGATCGCCTGCATCTCCGCCTCGACGTCGAGCGGAGCGTTCCGCGTCCGGGTCTCGTCCGGGGCCGCCACCGCGACGAGGATCTTCAACGGGCCCGGTAACGGCGGGGTCGCGACCCGGCTCGGCATCCCTTGCCGGCTCAGCCCGGCGACCCGGCGGGCCAGGCGCACACCGGGCATGGTGACAAGGGGCCTGCCGCCTCCGCCGGCCAGCCGCAGCAGCTCGTAGGGCAGCGCAAGCGCCGGGCCGTCGGCCTCCACCACGATGTCGACGACCGTGCCGAACGGTGCGGCGTCGATCAGCTCGGTCAGGTGCCGCGCGGTACCGGCGTCGAACAGCGCGTCGCGCAACCGGTGGCCTGCGTCGGACAGGTACGTGCCCGCGCCCGCCGGATCCGCGGGCTGTGCCGTCCACACCGTGTCAAGCCCGAGCGGCAACGCCGTGCCGCGCTCCCCCAGCACGGTGTCGGCAAGGACCGTCCGCGTGGTCAGCCAGCCGTCGGCGAGCCGCACCTCAGCGACGATCTCATGGACGAGCGGAGCCGGCCGCCGCGGGGCACCGGCGGCCAGCGGCGTCCCGCCCGGCACCCGGGCATCCGGCACGACAACCGGGCGCGTGGCCCTTACCCAGGGCTCTCCGAGGGGCGGCTCAACCTCGTACGGCTGACCGGTCAGGACGCCCAGCAGCGCCTCCATGCCGCTCGCGGAGATCTCCGTGACCGGGTAGTGGGTCGTCGAGTACGGGCCGAGGAACGCCGGGATGTCCTCGACCGAACGGCCGGGCAGCAGCACCGGCAGGAACTTCGCCATCCCGGCCGGCCGGTCGCGGTACAGCTCCTCGCGGATCAGCGCTGCCTCGAACTGCACCCCGCGGCCCTCATCCGCGGCGGCCTCACCCTCGCTGCGGCGGCGGTACTGCGGCGAGACGATAATCAATACGTGGTCGGCCGCACGGACCTCGGCCAGCATCCACAACGGCCAGTCCTGCCGGCGTTCGGCCGCGGGCTTGTCGAGCTTCGCGTCGATCCCCCGCGACCGCAGGAAGATCCACAGATCCCGGACGGTGTCGTCGTCCTCGGGCGATCCGTGGGCGTAGGAGACAAACACCCGTGGTGGACGGTCCGTCGCGGGAGCGTCATCTCCGCTGTCACGATCGTTGCTGCCGCCGGCCGCGCCGCTGCTTGTCCCGTCTCCCACATCATCCCCCGCCGTCGCCGGACACGAGGATCATAAGCGCACTACGTGGTCGCCCCATTCACCGTGGTAGCCTCCCCGGTCTTCTCTGCCTTCCCGGCCGCGGTTTCCGGGCGTACCCGGGGCGGGGCGTCGCGCCCGGCACCTTCGCCCTGGCGGCGCAGACCGTAGGTGACCGCATCCGCCAACGCCTCCCAGGAGGCAGCGATGATGTTCTCGTCAACACCGATCGTGTCCCACCGGTCGCGGCCGTCGCTGGTCTCCACCAGCACTCGGGTCACCGCGCCAGTGCCGGACCTGCCGTCGAGGATGCGCACCTTGTAGTCGACGAGGTCGAGGTCGGCCAGGCCCGGGTAGCCCTTCTCCAGCGCCTCCCGCAACGCCCGGTCAAGGGCGTTGACCGGGCCGTTGCCCTCGGCCGTGGACACGTGCCGCATGCCGCGGGAGAGCAGCTTGACGGTCGCCTCACTCACGAGCTCACCATCGGGCCGCCGCTCGACGATCACGCGCCACGACTCGAGGGTGAAATAACGCCGCTCGCCTTCGACCTCGTCGCGCAGCAGCAGCTCGAAGGACGCCTCCGCCGCCTCGTAGGCGTAACCGGCGGCCTCTCGCTCCTTCACCAGGTCCACGACCCGCCCGAGGGCCTCGCGCTGGCCGGAGAGGTCCAGCCCCAGTTCCCGGCCCTTGAGCTCGATCGTGGCACGGCCGGCGAGCTCCGAGACCAGCATCCGCATGTCGTTGCCGACCGCGGCCGGATCGACGTGCTGGTACATGTCCGGATCGATCTTGACCGCGCTCGCGTGCAGCCCGGCCTTGTGCGCGAACGCGCTCGCGCCGACGTACGCGCGGTGGGTGTCGGGAGCCAGATTGGTGATCTCATCGATGGCATGTGACACCCGCACCAGCTCGCGCAGCTTGCCGGCGGGCAGCACCGGGCGCCCGAGCTTCGTCTCCAATCCGGCGATCACGCTGAACAGGTCGGCGTTGCCGCACCGCTCGCCGTAACCGTTGGCGGTCCCCTGGACGTGGGTGGCTCCAGCCTCGACCGCGACCAGGGTGTTCGCGACCGCGCAGGCGGTGTCGTCATGGCAGTGGATACCCAGCCGCGCGCCGGTGGCGCCGCGGACGGCGCTGACAACGTCCCCGATCCGGGTCGGCAGCATCCCGCCGTTGGTGTCGCAGAGGACGACGACCTCGGCGCCAGCCTCGGCGGCGACCCCGACCATTGCCAGGGCGTAGTCGCTGTCGGCACGGTAACCATCGAAGAAATGCTCGGCGTCCACGAACACCCGCTTGCCCTCGGCACGCAGATGGGTCACGGTGTCCCGGATCATCGCCAGATTCTCGGCGAGGGTGGTGCGCAGAGCCCGCTCGACGTGCCGGCGGTCGGCCTTCGCGACCAGACAGACGACATCCGTGCCGGCGTCCCGCAGGGCCGCGACCTGAGGGTCGTCAGCGGCGGCCAGCCCGGCACGCCGGGTCGCGCCGAACGCGGTGAGCCTGGCGTGGGTCAGGCGCAGCTCGGTACGGGCGCGGCGGAAAAACTCGGCGTCCTTGGGATTCGATCCGGGCCAGCCGCCCTCGATGAAACCCACGCCTATCTCGTCGAGATGGCGGGCCACCGCAAGCTTGTCGCCGACCGACAGCGAAAGCCCCTCCTGCTGGGTCCCGTCACGCAGCGTCGTGTCATAAACATGGAAGGAGCCTGGGTCCTCTGGAAGCACAACGCGCCTCTCACCTGCGTGATCTCCGGGGATGTCACGCGCCCGGCGGCAGGGGTGAGCAGCCGGTACGCGCGACGTGGGCAGGTTCACCGCCGGCTGACCACTTTACGGCGGTGCCCCCCGGAGCCGGGAAGCGCCCGCTCAGCCGCGCCCGGCCAGGCATCGAGCCAACACTGAGCCAATGCTTGGACGATGCAAAATCAACACCGACACATCAGTCGCCAGCGAAGCGGCGCAGGCGTTCGACCTCGAGGATAGTGATCGTCTGCCCTTCGGCCAGAATCCACTTCCGCTTCTCGAACTCCCGCATGGCCTGGTTGACCGACTGACGGGAACCGCCCAGCAGGGAGGCGATCTCGGTCTGGGTCAGACCAAGCTCGATCAATGGGCGCCCGGACTCCCGCATCCGCAGCAGGAGCAGCTTGGCAACCCGGCGGGGCAGGTCAAGGAAGACCAAGTCCGCGTTTGCCCCGGTCAGGCGACGGACATGGGCGACCAGCGCCCGGATGAGCTGCTCCGCGACGGCTGGCCGCTCCCGCACCAGCTCCCACACGGCCGCGCGGTCCAGCACCAGGGCCTCGCTGGGCTCCAGCGCCTCGACGCTGGCCGACCGCGGACCAGCCTCGACGATGTTGAGCTCGCCGAGGGTCTCACCTGGGCCCGCGATGTTGAGAACGTGGTCACGGCCGTCGTCGGCCGTCGTCAGCACCTTCAACCGCCCAGCGGCCACTACCAGCAACGTGTCAGATGGATCACCTTCAGTAAAGACAACTTGGCCGCGGCGATACCGGCGCACGACCGAGCGTGCGGCCAGCCGCGCCAGCGCCGGCTCGTCCAGTTCCTTCAGCAATGTGGTCGCCTGGAGCAGCGCGACCGCTTCTTCCTCCTGCACACCGTGACCGTAGCGCCAATGTCGGGAATCGTGTGCGTCCAGCGCCCGACTTGGGCAGTGATATCCACCGGTGGAGCAAAAAAACCAGCGGAAGCAGCAGTCGATCAAACAACCGAGAGCCACCGGTTAAACAACGGAACGCTGACTGCTCCAGGAGCGCACAACATCCCGCATGGACAGCACCCCGGCCACCCCGCCACGCTCGCAAACGATCAAATGTCGGAACCCGCCGCGAAGCATTGCCGCGGCGGCCTCATCCAGGGACCACTCTGGATCAGCGAACACGACATCACGGGTAATATGATCACCGGCCAGTTCGAGATCCGGGTTCTGGCCCGCCGCCACCGACATCAGCACATCACGTTCGGTAAGAATTCCGTATCCCTGGCCGTCGACATCGTGCACAATCGCCGCGCCGACCTTCCGATCGGCCATGAGCCGCGCCGCCTGACGCAGGGTGTGCTCTGGTCCGATCATCAGGACCAGAGCGCTCATTCCGTCGCAAACCCGCATCACGGTCTCCCTGGAGCTTGTGAACTTGTGAAACGAGAACGTGACAGGAGACATTAGGCGCAGCGGA
>NZ_CAKJTR010000084.1:7128-9412 GCF_917627355.1 Protofrankia sp. Cj3
AGGCCTCAGGCCTCCCGGACGGGCTCGTTCCAGATCTTGTAACGGTCGAGCTCCCCGCGTGTCGCCTGGTGGAACAGGTCCAGCAGCTCACGGGTGATCGGCCCAGGACGGCCCGATCCGACCGGGCGGTCGTCGATCTCCACGATCGGCACCATCTCGGCCGCGGTCCCGGTGAAGAAGGCCTCGTCCGCCAGGTACAGATCGGTGCGGACGATGTGCTGTTCGCGGACCTGATAGCCCTGATCAGAGGCGATCTGCATGATCGACGCGCGGGTGATGCCGCCGAGCGGACCATCGCTGAGCGGCGGCGTGATGACCGTACCGTCCGACACGATGAAGACGTTCTCGCCCGAACCATCGGCGATATGGCCGTTGGGACTGGTCAGAATGGCCTCGTCATAGCCGGCTTTGAGCGCCGCGACCTTGGCGAGCGAGGAGTTGAGGTACTGCCCGGACGCCTTGGCCGCCGGCGGGATGATGTTGTTGTCATTACGGCGCCACGTCGAGACAGTCGCCCGGACGCCCTTCTCCCCGGCGTCGTCCCCCAGATAGGCGCCCCACGGCCAGACAGCGATCATCACCTCGATCGAGGACGGCAGCGGGTTGAGGCCCATCTCGCCGTACCCGAGGTAGATCAGGGGCCGGATATAGCAGGCGTCGATCTCGTTGATCGCGACCGTTTTCTTGATCGCGTCAATCAGCTCCGCCTGGCTGAGCTCCGGTTCCATCATGTAGATCTTGGCGCTACGATAAAGCCTCGCGACATGGTCGGTCAGCCGGAACACGGCGCTGCCCCGCGCGGTGGAGTAGGCCCGGATGCCCTCGAAGACGCCCCACCCGTAGTGGAGGGTCGGGTTGAGGACGTGGATGCGAGCGTCGTCCCAGTCGACGAACTCCCCGCTCATCCAGATCTTTGACGTTGGTGTGATGGACACGAGTGACTCCAGGCGTGAGCGACGGAAACATAACGCACGGACGAGTGACGATCTTGCCGATCTTCGCCGTGGTCAGGCCCTGTCGGCTGCCGTCGTACCGGATCTACGGCCCCTCTGAGGATAGCGCCCCGAAACAGGCTCCGGCAGCCGGGCATTCAGGCTCTTCCGCCCGGCAGCCGGTTCCGGGCTACCGGTGCCCCCTTACCCGGCGACGCGCGCCGCCAGGTCCTCGCCGATCGCCCGGGTGGACAGCGGCTCCGCGTGACCGGCGCCCAGCTGGGAACGGTCGGTCAGCGCCGCGGCGACAGCGGTCTCGACACGGACCGCGTCGTCGGGACGCCCCAGGTGCTCGAGCAGCATCGCGACGGACAGCACCGTGGCCGTCGGGTCCGCGATCCCCTTCCCGGCGATGTCGGGCGCGCTGCCGTGCACCGGTTCGAACATGCTCGGGTGTGTCCCGGACGGGTCGAGGTTGCCGCTGGCGGCCCGTCCTATCCCGCCGGTGATCGCGGCACCGATGTCGGTGAGGATGTCACCGAACATGTTGTCGGTCACGACGACGTCGAAACGTCCCGGATCAGTGACAAAGAACATCGACGCGGCATCCACGTGCTGGTAGTCGACCCGCACATCGGCGAACTCGGGCGCGACATCGGCGACCGTGCGCAGCCACAGGTCGCCGGCCCTCGTCAGGACGTTGGTCTTGTGGACGAGCGTCAGCAGCCGCCGAGGACGGGCCTGCGCCCGGCGGAACGCGTCCCGCACGACGCGCTCGACCCCGTGCCGGGTGTTGACGCTCTCCTCGGTGGCCACCTCCAACGGCGTGCCCCGGCGCAGAGTGCCGCCGGCACCCACGTACGGGCCTTCGGTCCCCTCCCGCACCACCACCATGTCGATGTGCGGCTCACCCGCCAGCGGCGTGGCGACACCGGGGTACAGCCGCACCGGGCGCAGATTCACGTAGTGGTCGAGCTCGAACCGCAGCCGCAGCAGCAGCCCGCGCTCCAGCACCCCGCTGGGGACAGCGGGATCACCGACGGCCCCGAGCAGGATGGCGTCGTGCGCACGCAGCTCGGCGAGCACCGAATCGGGCAGGGTCTCGCCGGTGGCCTGCCAGCGGCGCGCGCCCAGGTCGTAGTCGGTCGTCTCCACCTTGGGCTCGACGACACGCAGTACGCGCAGCCCTTCCGCGACAACCTCTGGTCCGATGCCGTCCCCGCCGATAACCGCAAGCCTCATGGGCGCGACTGTAAACCGGCAGCGTCACCCCTGCCCCCACGGGTCGGGCCCGACCAGCCCCCGCAACTCCCCCTAGCGCATTCCCAAACCCCTGAGCAGGGAAAAGGCTC
>NZ_CAKJTR010000084.1:9990-21977 GCF_917627355.1 Protofrankia sp. Cj3
ACGCGACGGCGTAAAGGGGTGAACGGCGCATGATTCTTGAAAAAATCCCGGCCACGAGCCCCCCCGGCCACGAGAAGGCGACCGACGGCACGGGTGGATGGTCCGTGGCGCTGCACCGGGCGCTGGCCGATCCCGGTCAGCCGCGGGTCGTCTTCCAGCCGATCGTCGACCTCCGCCGCGGTGTGATTGCCGGTTATGAAGCGCTTGCGCGCTTCGGGGCGAGCGCGGCGCCATCGCCCGACCTGTGGTTCGCCGCCGCTGATCGCGCCGGGGTCGCCGCGCGGTTCGAAGCCAGGGTCCTGCGGGAGGCGCTCGCGGCGCGCGACCGGCTCCCGCCCAACTGTTTTCTCACCGTCAACGTCATGCCGCACCTGCTGACCGCTCCGGAGGTCGCCGCGGTCTGGCTCGACGCCGACCTGAACGGGTTGGTCATGGAGCTCAACGAGGCGGTCAGCACCGCCGAGCGTGCCCCTGAGATCGTCGTCACCACCCAGGCGCTGCGCGACCGCGGCGGCGTCATCGCGCTGGACGACGTCGGCTCCGGCTACGCGGGACTTCGCCAGCTCGCGCTGATCCGCCCCGAGCTGGTCAAACTCGACCGGGACCTCGTCGCCCGCGCAAACGTCGACCAGGTCAGACGAACCTTGGCCGAACTGGTCAACGTCTTCGCCAACCGGCTCGGCGCATGGGTGATCGCGGAGGGGGTCGAGCGCGACGAGGAACTGGCCATGCTCGTGGCCCTGGGCATCCCGTTCGGGCAAGGCTGGCACCTGGGCCGCCCAGCGGCCAGCTGGCAGCGCCTGGACCCGACGATCTCTCGGCGCATCCGGCTGCTCGCCCAGCGGACAGCGCGCGGCGACGGCATGAGCAGCCTGCTCGAACAGCTACGGGCCCCCGGTGGGGACGCCCGCCCCCGCCGCGACGCCCCAGCGGCAGCCACCCGCCGGCCCGGCATGGTGCCCCGGCCCCGGAGCGGTGCCATCGGCGCCGGCCACGGCACCGCCAGCGGCGATATCACCCGCGGTGGTCTGGCCGGCATGTGCGCCCGGCCCGATGAACATGTCGTCGAGGTGGCGCGCCGCGCGATGAGCCGTACGCCGTCCCAGCGCTTCGATCCGGTTGTGGTGGTCACCGAGATGGGGCACCCCGTCGGCCTGGTCCGGGTCGAGCGCATGCTGCTCCGCCTCGCGGAGATGGCCGGCCCGCCGCCGTCCGCGCGGGCGGCGGGCCGGGTTCCCGGGCAGCCGGGCTCCCGCTGCCCGGTCAGCTACCCTGCCCCGGCTGCCCCGGCTGCCCCGGCCAAGCCAGCCAGCCTCCCCCTCGAGATCTCCGTCAGCCTCCCCGTGGAGGTCCGGTGACATCGCGTCCAGCGGCCCGTCGTCACGGCTGGTCGACGATGCCCTTGTCCCGCGCGGCCCGGTTGACCGCGCTCACCACCGCCCGCAGCGAGGCTGTGACGATGTTCGGGTCGATGCCGACGCCCCAGCACACCCGGCCCCCCACAGCCACCTCCAGATAGGCGGCAGCACGGGCGTCGGCGCCGGAGCCGAGAGCGTGCTCGTGATAGTCGAGCACCCGGACATCGATGTCCCGTTCGGCGAGAGCGGTCACGAACGCGTCGATCGGACCGTTACCAGTACCGCTGATGACCTCGTCGCCGCCGTGGATGCGCACCGAGACATTGACCTCGTCGCGTTCGCCATGTGCCGCCGTGGTGCGGGAACCCAGCAGCTCCAGCGGGGCGTCCGCGTCGTCACCGGCGAGGAAGTACTCACGCGAGAAGATCTCCCACAGCTGCGTACCGGTCACCTCGCCGCCGGCACCGTCGGTGTGGCGCTGCACGACGCGGGAGAACTCGATCTGCAGCCGGCGCGGCAGGTCCAGCGAGTGCTCCGACTTCAGCAGGTAGGCGACGCCGCCCTTACCCGACTGGCTGTTCACGCGGATGACAGCCTCATATGACCGGCCTACGTCCATCGGGTCGATGGGCAGGTAGGGCACTTCCCAGCGCCGCTGCCCGGTCCGCTCCATCGCCTCGAAACCCTTTTTGATGGCGTCCTGATGCGAACCGGAGAACGCGGTGTAGACAAGATCGCCGCCATAGGGGTGGCGGGGATGCACCGGAAGCTGGTTGCAGTACTCGACGCCGCGGCGGATCTCGTCGATGTCGCTGAAGTTGATTTCGGGGTCGACGCCCTGGGAGAACAGGTTCAGCCCGAGGGTCACCAGACAGACATTGCCGGTGCGTTCGCCGTTCCCGAACAGGCACCCCTCGATCCGGTCGGCCCCGGCCATGACCCCGAGCTCGGCGGCCGCGACCGCGCAGCCACGGTCATTGTGCGGATGCAGGGACAGCACGACGCTGTCCCGCCGAGTCAGGTTGCGTGACATCCACTCGATCTGGTCCGCGTAGACGTTGGGTGTGGCCATTTCGACGGTCGCGGGCAGGTTCAGCACCACCGGCCGGTCCGGCGTCGGCTGCCAGACGTCCATGACCGCCTCACACACCTCGAGGGCGTATTCCAGCTCCGTTCCGGTGAACGACTCCGGGCTGTACTGCCACCGGACATCGCTTCCGCTCAGGAGCTTGTCCGCATAGCGGGCGCACCACTGCGCGCCCTGGACGGCGATGTCGCTGACGCCCTCGCGATCGAGCCCGAACACGACTCGGCGTTGCAGCGTCGACGTCGAGTTGTACAGATGCACCAGGACCCGAGGCGCCCCGATCAGTGAGGTGATCGTGCGTTCGATCAGCTCCTCCCGGGCCTGGGTCAGTACCTGCACGGTGACGTCAGCGGGAATATGACCGCCCTCGATGAGCTGACGGATGAAATCGAAGTCCGTCTGGCTCGCGGCGGGGAAGCCGACCTCGATCTCCTTGTAACCCATCCGGACAAGCAGATCGAACATCCGCATCTTGCGTGCGGGCGTCATCGGGTCGATCAGTGCCTGGTTGCCGTCACGCAGGTCCACACTGCACCACCGGGGTGCCCGCGTGATCGTGCGGCCCGGCCAGGTCCGGTCCGGCAGGTCCACCGGAGTAAACGGCCGGTACTTGTCGATAGGCATGCCCGAGGGCTGCTGCGAGGTAGTCACTGCTCTGCTGCTCCAAGCTTCCAGCGGAAAAGCCTGCGGCGGCCGGCGCGCACCGAACTCCGCGGCGAGGAAGCCGACCTGTCTCAGGCCCCGCCGCGGCAGCTAAGAGGCTCCGGCAATAGGGGACGCGGCATCGCGGGGCCAGGGCACGCACCTCGCGTCATCGCTCCCCGTCCATCGCCGCGCGGGGCACGGGTACCCCGGCTCGTCAGTCGCCACCCAACATCTCCGGTGACTCTCTCCGCCGCCTCGCGATGCACGCACCTCAGCCCCGCTCTTTGATCCACTCCCCTATTGCCGGGCGCTCTAAGAAGCAGGAGCGCGCGCATTGCCGGCTGAGCCTACTCCCTCGACGCTGATATCCGAAGCGGAACCATAGGACGGCGGGTGCGTCAGAGGCCGGTCCGGGAACGCTTCAGGTGGCCACACCCACGGCCCGCACCGGCCCCACCCGCGGCCGCAGATCGCCCGTGCGGACCGTACAGACGAGGCCATGGGCGCCGGCCAGCCATTCCGGCTCCTCCGGATACATGGACGCGGTCCGCACGTCCGGAACCGTTTCGGTGCTGCCGGCAAAGCTCCGCGCGACGTCCGGGCAGTTCATCCGGGTCGCGCTCGCCAGCTCGTGCGGACCCGGCCAGACGGGCCAGGCTGGGAACGGGCCGGCAAGGTCGAGCACCCGGGTAACCTGATCAACATGCGGCTGCTCGCATGGCACCCGGATCGGCAGGACCGTACGAGCCGGATCGGGGGTCCATGTCAGGCAGTCACCCTCCCGCAGGCCCGCCAACAGGGCCGCGTCAACCGCGAACCGCTGATCACCACCGGGCGGCGGGCTCGCCACATTCACGGCCGGGCTCGCCGGAGCCACGCCGGGCGAGCCGCTGCCGGCGCGGTCATACACCCGGGCCGGGATACCCGCGGACGGCGCCGGCGCCGAGACCGCGGCCATGCGCGGGACACCGTGGCGGAGCAGGAACAGCCCAAGGCCAGCTACCCCGGCCAACACCGTCACCAGCGCCACGAACCGGGTGGCCCGGCGGCCACGCGGGGAAGCCGGCGCCCACGCCCAGCGCTGGAAGGCGCTCGGGACACCGCGGTGGGCGGGCTGCACCCGGCAGTGAGCTGATCGCACCTCACCATGCGTCACGGCGCGTTCGTCGGCAGAAGGCTCGACGAAGCGCGCCCCGCGCACAAAGCTGTCGTCGAGGCACAGCCCCTCGAAGGGGTCCTGACAACCGTCCCGAGCCATGGCATTCACGGTAAACCCGGGACGCCGGTTCCCACACCACGGCAAGCGAACCGGGGAGCAGGTCACGGCCGCGGATTCCGACACGCGATCGGACGTATACCCGATAGCTTTCGGACGAGTGCGACAGAACAATAAGAGCGCCCGGCAATAGGGGTGTGGATCAAGGAGCGGGGCTGGGGTGCGTGCATCGCGAGGCGGCGGAGGGAGCCACCCTGGCGTTGGGTGGCGACTGACGACAACGCGGCGAGGTGCGTGCCCCAGCCCCGCGACGCCGCGTCCCCTATTGCCGGGCGCTCTAACCAGCCGTCTCCTACTCGTCGCTGAGGCTGACCGCACGTGCCGCGGACGCTCCGATGATCTTCGCGATCTCGGTCAGGATGTCCTGGGGCACCGCGTCGTCGAGCGAGAGCGACATCAGCGCCTCACCGCCGGCCTTGCGCCTGCTGACCTGCGCACTCGCAATGTTGATCTGGGCTTCGCCCAGCAGCGCGCCAACCGCTCCGACGACACCCGGCCGGTCGGCGTAACGAAAGAACGCCAGGTGCGCCTGGGGGCGGAGATCCACCTCGAAGTCGTCGATCGCGGTGACCTTCTCGACCTGACGGGGACCGGTGAGCGTGCCACTGACCGACACGGTCGTACCGTCCGCCAGCACCCCGCGCACCGTGACGAGATTGCGGTAGTCGGGGCTTTCCTCCGACGTCTCAAGCTGGACGTCGACCCCCCGCTCCGCGGCGAGCAGCGGCGCGTTGACGTAGGTGACCTGCTTCTCGATGATGTCGGTGAACACTCCCTTGAGAGCGGCGAGCTGCAACACGGACACGTCATGGGCGGCAATCTCGCCGCGGACCTCAACGGTGATCCCGGCGGCGAGCCCTCCGGCGATCCCCGTGAACAGCTGGCCGAGCTTCTCCGCGAGCGGGAGCCCAGGCCGCACCTCCTCGGCCACGACTCCACCCGCCTGCACGTTCACCGCGTCCGGCACGAACTCACCGCGCAGCGCCAGGCGTACCGACCGGGCGACGGCAAGACCCGCCTTGTCCTGCGCCTCCTGGGTGGAGGCCCCCAGATGCGGGGTGACCACGACATTGTCGAGCTCGAACAGTGGCGAGGAGGTGGTCGGCTCGGTGGCGAACACGTCGATACCGGCACCGCCGACCCGGCCGTCCCGGATGGCGTCAGCCAGCGCCGACTCGTTGATGAGCCCGCCCCGGGCGTCGTTAACGATGATCACACCCGGCTTGACGCGCTCAAGCTCGTCCTTGCCGATGAGGCCGAGTGTCTCCGGGGTCTTCGGCAGGTGGATCGTGATGACGTCGCTGATGGCCAGCAGCTCGTCGAGCTCGACCAGGCGGACACCCATCTGGGCGGCGCGGGCCACCGAGACGTACGGGTCGTAGGCGACCATCCGCATACCGAACGCCGACAGCCGCTGCGCGACCAGCACGCCGATACGCCCGAGCCCGACGACACCCGCGGTCTTGTCCGCGAGCTCGACCCCGACGTACTTCGACCGTTTCCACTCACCGGCGCGCAGCGCCGCGTTGGCCGCGGGAATCCGGCGGGCCACCGCCACCAGCAGCGCGACAGCATGCTCGGCGGCGCTGAGGATGTTCGACAGCGGAGCGTTGACAACCATGACACCGCGGGTCGTCGCGGCTGCGACGTCGACGTTGTCCAGCCCGATCCCGGCACGGGCCACGACCTTGAGCGACCCGGCCGCCGCAAGCACCTCCGCGTCCACCCGGGTCGCGCTGCGCACGATCAGAGCGTCGATGTCCGCGACCGCGCCCAGCAGCGCGGCCCGGTCGGCCCCGTCGACGTGACGGACCTCGAACTCGCCGGACAGCAGCTCCAGCCCGGCTGGTGAGAGTTCCTCGGCAACCAGGACGACGGGCACGGTAGGGCTCCTTGGGAAGACGGCCTTGTGGAAAAAGACACGAGAGGACGGCACGGACAGATCCTCGCGGGCCCGCGTGCCGGTGGACGCGGATACCAGCGAGCGCGGCCAAGCGTACCGAGTGGACAGGCCCCACGGGTGCGGCCCGCCCACTCGAAAGCGGTCGTCAGCCAGCCGGCTTGGAGATCCAGGACATCAGTGGCCGCAGCTGGGCCCCGACCCGCTCGATCGGGTGGTTCTTCCCCTCCTCCACGAGCTTGGTGAAATTCGGGCGGCCGGCGTCGTCCTCGGCGATCCACTCGCGAGCGAACGACCCATCCCGGATCTCGGTGAGAATGCGGCGCATTTCTTCCCTTACCGCTGGTGTCACCACCCGTGGGCCGCGGGTGACGTCACCGTACTCGGCGGTATCGGAAATCGAGTAGCGCATCTGGCTGATACCGCCCTCATACATGAGGTCGACAATCAGCTTGAGCTCGTGCAGGCATTCGAAGTAGGCCACCTCAGGCTGGTACCCGGCCTCGACCAGCGTTTCAAAACCAGCCTGCACCAGCGCGCTCGCGCCCCCGCACAGGACCGCCTGCTCGCCGAAGAGGTCCGTCTCGGTCTCCTCGGTGAAAGTCGTGCGGAGCGCGCCCGCGCGGGTACCGCCGATCGCCTTGGCGTACGCGAGCGCCAGCGGCAGCGCGCCGCCCGAGGCGTCGGCCTCCACCGCGACGAGCACGGGAACGCCCTTCCCCTCGGTGAAGGTCCGCCGGACGAGGTGGCCGGGGCCCTTCGGGGCGACCATGAACACGTCCACCCCGGCCGGCACTTCGATCAGACCGTAGCGGATGTTGAAACCATGCCCGAACGCGAGGGCCTTGCCCGGCGCGAGGTTCGGCGCGATGGACTCCGCATAGATCTTGCGGTGGGCCGTGTCCGGCGCGAGCAGCATGATCACATCTGCTTCGGCGGACGCCTCGGCCGGCGTGAGCACCCGCAGCCCCTGGTCGGTGGCCTTCGCCCGGCTGCGGCTGTGCTCAGGCAGGCCGACCCGGACGTCAACACCGCTGTCCCGCAGGTTGAGTGCGTGCGCGTGGCCCTGGCTGCCGTAACCGATGATGGCGACCCTGCGGTTGCTGATGTTGTCAAGCGACGCGTCGGCGTCATAGTAGATCTCGGCCATTATGATCGAATCTCTCCTCGGGGGGATTGAACACGGCACCGACGGACGCCGGGCCGCAGGGACGTCGAAACGAGGGTCAGGCCGTCCGCTCGACAGCCCGCAGACTACGATCGGTGATCGATCGAGAACCGCGCCCAAGCGCGACCATGCCGGACTGGACCAGTTCCCTGATACCGAACGGCTCCAGCATCCGGATGAGGGCGTCGAGCTTGTCGCGAGTCCCGGTGGCCTCCACGGTGACCGCGTCGGGTACGACGTCGACCACCTTCGCGCGAAAGAGCGCGACGATTTCCAGGACCTGCGAACGAACCGACAGGTCAGCCCGAACTTTGAGCAGAATCAGCTCCCGCCGGACCGACGCGGCCGGGTCCATCTCGACGATCTTTATGACGTTGACCAGTTTGTTGAGCTGTTTCGTCACCTGTTCCAGCGGTAGCTCATCGACCGCCACGACAATCGTCATGCGGGAGATGTCATCGTGCTCGGTCGGTCCGACCGCGAGCGACTCGATGTTGAAACCACGCCGGGAGAACAGTCCCGCGACACGCGCGAGGACACCGGGTTTGTTCTCGACCAACACCGACAGCGTGTGTGTGGTCACCGTGTCAGACCTCTTCGTAGTCGAAGTCGGGGGCGATGTCGCGGGCGACCCTGATCTCGTCGTTGCTCGCGCCGGCGGCGACCATCGGCCACACCATCGCGTCGGGGTGGACGATGAAATCCACCACAACCGGTGCGTCGTCAATCGCCATGGCCTTCTCGATGGTGGCGTCGACCTCGTCCGGCGACTCACAGCGCAGGCCCACACAGCCGAGCGCCTCGGCGAGCCGGACGAAGTCCGGCACCCGGCGTGGATGATTCCTGGCGCCGCCCGCGTGGGTACCGAGCTCGGTGTTGGAGTAACGCTGGTCGTAGAAGAGGGTCTGCCACTGCCGGACCATGCCCAGCGAACCGTTGTTGATGATGGCAACCTTGATCGGGATGCCTTCCAGGGCACAGGTCGCCAGCTCCTGGTTGGTCATCTGGAAACAGCCGTCGCCGTCGATCGCCCACACGGTCGCGTCGGGCCGGCCGGCCTTGGCGCCCATCGCGGCGGGCACGGCATAGCCCATAGTGCCCAGGCCACCGGAGTTCAGCCAGGTGTAGGGATGTTCGTAGGAGATGAACTGCGCCGCCCACATCTGGTGCTGGCCGACCCCGGCGACATACAGCGCGTCCGGCCCGGCGATCGCGCCGATCCGTTCGATGGCGTGCTGCGGCGCGATCGAGCCGTCCGCCGGCCGGTCGTAGCCCAACGGGTAGGTCCGGCGCCAGCCGTCGAGCTGTCGCCACCAGCCACCGAGGTCCGCCCGCGGCTCCTCCCGCAGCGCGGCAGTGAGATCAATGATCACTTCCCGGCAGTCCCCGACGATCGGCACGTCCGCGGCCCGGTTCTTCCCGATCTCAGCCGGATCGATGTCGGCGTGGATGACCGCGGCCTTCGGCGCGAAGGAGGCAAGCCTCCCGGTCACCCGGTCGTCGAACCGGGCGCCCAGGGCGATCAGCAGATCGGACTTCTGTAGCGCCGTCACCGCGGCGACCGACCCGTGCATGCCGGGCATACCGAGATGCTGGGGGTGAGAGTCGGGGAAGGCGCCACGCGCCATCAGCGTCGTCACCACCGGGATGCCGGTGAGCTCGGCGAATGCGCGCAGCTCGGCGGCGGCGCGTGCCTTGAGCACGCCGCCACCGACGTACAGGACCGGGCGACGGGCGGAGCTGATGAGCTTCGCCGCCTCCCGGATCTGCTTGGCGTGCGGTCGGGTAACCGGCCGGTAGCCAGGCAGACACAGCGTGGGAGGCCAGATGTCGCCCGGCAGTACCGCCGTCGTCGACTGCAGGATGTCCTTGGGCAGGTCGACCAGGACCGGCCCGGGACGTCCCGTCGAAGCCAGGTGGAACGCCTCGGCGATCGTGCGCGGGATGTCGTCCGCGGAGTGCACCAGGAAGTTGTGCTTCGTGATCGGCAGCGTGATGCCACAGATGTCGGCTTCCTGGAAGGCGTCCGTCCCGATCGCCGCGCTCGGCACCTGGCCGGTGATCGCCACCATGGGCACCGAGTCCATGTAGGCGTCCGCGATCGGCGTGACCAGGTTCGTCGCGCCCGGCCCGGAGGTCGCGACGCACACGCCCACCCGGCCGGTCGCCTGCGCGTAACCCTCGGCGGCGTGCCCCGCCCCCTGCTCGTGGCGAACCAGGATGTGGCGGAGACGCTCAGCGTCGTACAACGGGTCATACAACGGCAGGATCGCGCCGCCGGGAATGCCGAAGACCACGTCGGCTCCGGCCTCCTCCAGCGAAAGCACGAGCGACTGCGCTCCGGTGATCTCTCTGCTCATCTGATCGTCTTCCTTGACGTTCCACGGGAGTGACGGGTGGGTCGTGCCGGACATAAAAAAACCCCCCGTGCCAGAAGGCACTGAGGGGCGGCGCACGCAGTCTGTACTCGACCAAGGTCTCTGATCGGCTACGCACGCTCTTCACGTACGAGGATTCCGGAAAGCATGCGACCACCTTCCCCGACATTCGCGCCCCCGTCAAGGTTCTCCGCGCAACCACAACGAAACACCACGTCCCGGACAACCACCGGCGACGGTCAGGGGGCGGCGATGCTCAGGGGGTGCCCAGGCCCGCCAGGAAACGGGCCGCCACCGGGGCCGCCGACTGCGCGCCGAAGCCCCCGTCCTCAACGATGACCGCAAACGCGACAGTGCCGCGGTAGCCGACAAACCAGCCGTGGGTCGGCGGCGGGTTGCCGTCCTTGTACTCGGCCGTGCCGGTCTTGCCATGCACCTCACCAGGAAAGGCAACCGCGTTCGCCGTGCCCTCGGTGACCACCGCGCGCATGAAATCCTGCAACGGCGCGACCACCGCCGGGGGCAACGCATTGCTCCTGGGCGCACTGCCGGCTATGAAAGGCTGGCGCCAGGTCCCGCTGGCCACGGCCGCCGCCACGCTCGCCATCTGCAGTGGGCTCGCGGACACCTTGCCCTGCCCGATCGCGGCGGACGACGACTCGACCGCGTCCTTGGGCGGCGGGAACGAGCCACCGACACTCGCGATCGGCAGCGGCTGGGTGCCGTCGAAGCCATACAGCTTCGCGGCCTGTTCCAGCGCGGAGTCCGGCAGCGACTGCTCGAGACGGATGAACGCGGTGTTGCAGCTACGGGCGAACGCCGCCCGCAGCGGAATCGGGCCGAACTGTTCGGCCTCGGCGTTCTGGAACGTACGCCCACCGACTGCCACCGTCTGCGTGCAGTCCAACGAGGTGTTCGCGTCCTTACCGGCCATCAGCGCCGCGGTCGCGGTGACAATCTTGAAGGTGGAGCCCGGCGGGTACCTGCCGATCACGGCCCGGCCGTAGCCGTTGAGCGGATGGTTCACCAGGGCCAGGACCCCGCCGGTCCGGGTGTCGATAGCGACCAGTGCCCCGTTGGGCTTGATGGCTGTTGCCACCGCGGCCTCACCGGCGCGCTGCACCTTCAGGTCGAGCGTGGTCCGGACATCCTTGCCATCCGCCATCGGATACGCCCGCAGGGTGCTGACCGTCTCGTTCCGATCGTTGCGGACGACCACCGTGCCGCCGTGGGGGGCGAGGTCGGGGTCATACACCCGTTGCAGCCCCGACAGCGGGGAGACCTGACCGATCAAGTTGCCGGCAAGCTCCGCGTCAGCCCCGAGCGGCTGCCCGTTCGCGTCGAGCAGCTGGCCCCGCTTGCCCGTGGAGGGGGTACGGTCCAGCCGGAGGCCGGGCGCCAGCGCCGGGTTGACCGAGTCGGGACGGGCCTGCACCTTCCAGGCCTTGCCGCGGCGCACCAGATGCAGCACGCCATCGTAGGTGTACGGCTCACCGAAGCCCGTGAGGACGAGGGTCGCCGAGTAACCGACCGTCGCCGTCGCGTCCTGGCGATGCAACGGGCCGGCTGCGAAGCGGGCTCCCGCGACGTTCAGCCTGGTGCGGACGTCGACCATCGTTGCCACGAGCTGGTCCACGGTGATGGTGGCTGGCACGCTGGCAGCGGTCACGCCGGCCCGGCCCTGATCCTGCGCGGCGGTGGTCACGGCCGTGTCCCCACCCGGGTCGCCGAGCGAACCGAGGTTCTGCCAGCTGGCGAGGTATGCCTGGGCGGCGCCGGCCGCCGCGTGGTCCGCGGCGCGCGCGTCGGCGCGGGTCTTCACGACGTACCCGACACCGGCCACGGCCAGTAACAGGATGACGACCACAAGCGCGATGAGCATACGGCCACGCCCGCGTCGCCACGAGGCCGAGGCAGTGAGCCCACTGGAGGTGAGAGGCACCGTGGCGGGCACTCCTCCCAGAGATGGTGGCCGGGTACGCCACGATTCTTGGCTTTTGACGGACTTTTCCGGGCGCAGTCGCGAGTCTACGGACAGCCCCGTGCTCCCGGCCGCGCGACACACCGAAAGCTGTCGTAAAAACGTAACGGCGTGGTCATGCGTCGTTCGACCGATGGATGGAAAACCCCGCGATGACAACGAGTCCCACCCATCGGCAGCACCAGCAGTCACCA
>NZ_CAKJTR010000085.1:0-16773 GCF_917627355.1 Protofrankia sp. Cj3
ACACCAACCCACCAGCCCACAACCAGGCACCAGCCCACCGGCCACACGGAGCGCCCACTGTTCCCAGTCCGGATTACCGGCCTCGGCCGGGCCCCCCGCACAGGCCCAGAGCCCATAGCGGACCGCCACCACCTACGCGACATACCGCAGAACCTGGACCTGCCGTCGTGCGGCAAGGGGCCGTCGCCCAGGGCCGGGGCCGGGAAGGCCGACTGGCTCGACGGGTTTGATGACGACGTCGAGTCCTGCAGCCGAGTCATCCTCGATGGCGGGGATGGCCGGCCGAAGATCATGAAGTGTCGGCGCAGGGGCAACCGGGTCTGGGTCGGCTCGCCTCCACACGTGCACCACCGCTTACGCGTGCACCACCGCTGCGACCAGCCGATGGTCGACATCAGCAACCACATCGCCTACGACGGGCTGATAGTCCGCGGTGTGGCCCGCCATCAGTAGGTGCAGGTGGGGGCTTCGGCCGGGGCGGGGGTCGTCGGCTCCGCCGACGGCGGAGCGCCGGTACCCGAGGCCGCCGGCGACGTGGCCACCGCACCGGGCGCCTGGCTGCCCGCGTCGCCGGGGACGACCCCGGTGAACGAGGATCCGACGATCAGTGCCAGCCGGGTCGCGGCCGGGTCGCGCTGGAGCTCGGAGCCGGGTACGGCGGCCTGCAGGGTCCGCGCGGCGGCATCCTGCCCCGGTCCGTAGACGACCTTGGAACTCGTGTGGTTATGCGACGATGCGTTGCCCTCATTGGACGCGTGAAAGCTCTGCTTGGTCAACGCGGTGACGGCGCGGGCGGAAAGCCCGGTGATCATTGAACCGTTGTAGACCGCCACGGTGATCTGCTCCGTCGCGGTGACGGCGGGGCTGCCGCTCGGCGTGGACACGGCCGGCGACGGCGACGGCAACACCCGGGCGGCGCTGTCGCGGACACGCAGCGGCCCAATGATACGCTCAAGATCATTTTTATCATAGATCTGGACCGCGCCGAGTCCTGGTAGCTCACCCGAGTCGCCGATGCCGCCCTCGGCACGGGTCGGGGCATGGGTTGGCAAGGTGACCACGTGGATGTTTCCCGCGGCCACATCCCGCATCCGGGTGGCCAGCCCACGCAGATCGACAATGCTCGTGTGGCTGTCGAGGGTGAGCGCGGACGTCACCGTCGACAGCAGCGACTCAAGCTTGCTCGGGCTGGTCAGCACCCCACCGGCCATCGTCTTACGGACGACGGCGCCGATGAACTGCTGCTGGCGCCGGATGCGGTCGAGGTCCTGCTCGGGCAGCCCGTGCCGCTGCCGGACGAAGGCCAGCCCCTGGCGGCCGTCCACGTGGATGGTCCCCGGGCCACCGAGGAAGCCACTCATCGGGTCGTTGGTGTTGGTGCTGACCTTTCGCACGTTGTTGTCGTAGAAAACGTCCCGGTAGGCCGACGGGAGGACACAGACCTCGACACCACCGATCGCGTCCGTGATGGCCCGGAAACCCGCAAGGTCCATGGACACGTAGTGGTCGATCCGGATGTCGGTAAGCCGCTCGACCATGTTCACCAGCAGGGACGGGCCGCCGTCGGAGATGGCCGAGTTGAACTTGGCCCGGTGCGCGGCGCGCCGATGGCCGTTCGCGTCGACGTAGTCGGGAATGGTCACCAGCGTGTCCCGGGGAAAGGACACCATCGTGCTGGTACCGTCTGCGGCGAGGTGGACGAGGATAGTCGTGTCCGAACGCTGGCCGGGCGCGTCACCGTAGGCTCCGTCGCTGCCGGCCCTGCTGTCGGTACCCACCAGCAGGTAGTTTTCGACGCCGTGGGCGGGAGCCGCTGGCCGCGGGCCGGTGAGGCCAAGCTCCACCCTGGTGATTTTTCCGTTGAGATGGCTGTAGAGCAGCCAACCACCGACGCTGGCCAGCAGGACGACGACCGAGAGCAGTACGAAGACCGCCCGGAGCAGTCCCGAGAAGACCCCGGGAGCGCCCTGCGCTGATGAACCGTGTGGGGCACGGGCCCGCGGATTGAGGCCGGGCGGTAGCGTGGCATCACCCGTTGCCAACGGCTGGCGCATCTCGCCTGATACCCGCCTCTCGTCCCACTACCCACCCATCCGGGACTGAGCGTATATAGCCGTCAGGACGAACAAGAATCGGCGGCACCGTCGACGCCGTAGCCGCCGCCGTAGCCGATATGGTGCGCTGTGGTCCAGCGGTCTGACCAGCATCGGGAGCGCGGTCCGCGGCCTGGGGCGCTCACGCGGTTGCGCGCCACGCCGGTTCGTGCGCTCTCGGGCGGCCCCGGGAGCCTGGGTAGCGGCGCGGTGACGCTCGTCCTGACCGGCGGCCCGCGGCAACGACAGCGGCGCGGCCCCGCTCGCCTACAGTGATCACACCGCGAGGCGCGCACCCCAGCCCCGCGCTGCCACGCCCCCTGTTGCCGGTCGCTCCAAAGCCGCGGCCGGGCGTACCGTCACACCTGGACAAAACCGCCGGCCGGGACTCCCTGAGAGCGCGTTTGAGATCGTCATTCCGGCTCGCCGCGTCCAGGCGCCCCCTGGCTGCGTTGTCGGCCAAACCGATACAACTCATCCGGTATCGCTTCGGCCTTCCGCCTTGCCAGGGGGTGCCTGGACGCGGCTCACTGATCGAAAGCCCGATCTCAAACACGCTCTGGTAGCATTTCTTTTTCTACCGGATTCCACTTGGGCAATTCTTCAAAATAACACTCGCCCGTCACCGCCCGTTAGCTGCGCCAGGTATACTGGGCACGGAATTCCGGCGCGGAGGGTTCAATGGAGTTTCGGCATCTGGTATCTTTTCTGGCCATCGCGGATGAGCTGCACTTTGGCCGGGCGGCGAACAAGCTTCACCTCGCCCAGCCATCTCTGAGTCAACACCTGCAGCGCCTCGAGCGTGAAGTCGGTGTCAAACTGGTCGCCCGTACCTCCCACGAAGTCCGACTCACTCCGGCGGGGGTGGCATTCCAGACCGAGGCAAAACAAATACTCGAGCAGACCGGCAAAGCAGTGCAGGCCGCCCGCGACGCGTCCGCCGGGCGTGCCGGCACGATCAACATCGGCTACAACTTCCCGGCCGGTCATCGCGTACTGCGGCCAACCCTGATGCGGCTGAACGCCACCCACCCCGGGCTGATCGCCCATCTGTGGGAACGGCGCACGGGGCCCCAGCTCAAAAGCCTGCTCAACGGCGAACTCGACATCGGCTTCATATTCGGCACGCCGCCTACCAACGAGCTGCACTCCCGGGAGGTGCTGCGGCTGCCGCTCGCGGCCATTGTGGGCGAGCAACACGCCTGGGCCGCTCGCGAACAGGTTTCGTTCCGGGAGCTGGAGCACCAGGCCCTCGTTCTCTTCCGCCGCACCCAGTCCCCGGCGATGTACGACACCATTGTCACCACCGCGGAGCAGGTCAGAATCAGCTTGAAGATCGTCGCCGAGGTCGACGACCCGGGAGCGACCGCGCTGGTGATCAGCACCCGCCCGCTGGTGGGCTTCGCCTCGTCGCTGGAACGCGCCCGGACGGTCGGCAGCCCCGTGACTGTGGCGCTTGTCGACCCCGTACCGATGCTCTCCGTCCACGTTGTGTGGCGCCCGCGCCGGAGCAAGGTCGTCGACGCCCTGCTGGACACGCTGGAGGAAGCTGGGCCGTTCCAGTGAACCAGCCCGAGCCGGTCGTGTCCCCAGCGCCGCGGCACGCTCGCTGTTCATTTTTTGTTCCTATCACCTGATATCCGGCACCAATCGACGCTGGATATCCAGCATGATCGATCCAGTCGGCCACAACCGGCTGGCACACAATTTCCAATGCGTTTGCTCGCCGTACACCGACGGAGAGTTGAATGCAACCGTCCCTGATCGGCGTAACGCCGTGACAGAGATATCCAAAAAAACCATCGGCACACGTACGCGGCCGGTTGTCGGCTGCATAGCCAACCTCGGCGCCCCGGGGAAGGTGCGATCGCGAAAGCCTCGGTGGATCGCGATGGCAATCCACCGAAAACATCGTCGCATGCATCCGGAGGCTGCCCAGAACACAAGGCCGAACCGGTAGCCGCCGGTTCGGCCCGGAAGGAGAGCCGGGAGTGTGAGCCGCATCCAGATCGACGGGCTGACCAAGTGTTTCAGCAAGGTCACCGCGGTGGACCGGGTGAGTCTCGACATCAACCACGGCGACTTCCTTGTCCTGCTCGGCCCCAGCGGCTGCGGAAAGTCAACACTGCTTCGAATGATTGCCGGGTTGATCGAACCGAGCAGCGGGCGGGTCCTACTGGACGGGCGTGACGTCACTTTCACCCCGCCCAGGGAACGTGATATGGCGATGGTTTTCCAAAGCTACGCTCTCTACCCACACCTGACAGTCGAACGTAATATCGGGTTCCCGCTGCGTTCACGCCGGCGCCCGCGCGCGGAGATCCGCGAGAAGGTACGCGAGGCAGCGGAGCTGCTTGAGCTGGCCGACCTGCTCGACCGCCGGCCCCGGCAGCTGTCCGGCGGGCAGCGGCAACGGGTCGCGGTCGGCCGGGCGCTGGTCCGCGATCCGGGCGCCTTCCTCATGGACGAACCGCTGTCCAACCTCGACGCCAAGCTGCGCACCGCCACCCGCGGCCAGCTACGGGCACTGCACCACCGGCTCGGCTCGACCATCGTCTATGTCACACACGATCAGGTCGAAGCCATGACCATGGCTACCCGGGTCGCGGTGCTCAACGCCGGCCGGCTTGAGCAGGTCGGTAGCCCCACCGAGGTCTACGACAGACCCGCCTCGGCGTTCGTGGCGGATTTTCTGGGCGCACCGCCGATGAACCTGCTCCCCGTACGGGCCGAAAGCCACTCCGGCCGTGTCCGGTTATTTGCCCCCGGTATCGAGGTCGCGCTGTGGGAGGCCGGCGATTTCCCCGCTCGTGACATTGTCATGGGGGTTCGACCGGAACATCTGGTCACGGTCCCCACCACCGCGGAGTCACCGATGTTCCGCGGCCGAGTGGAGACGGTGGAGAACCTCGGGAGTGAAGAGGTCGCCCAGTGCGCGGTCGGTGACGCCACCCTGCTGGTGCGAGGACCTCGACCGCTTGGCCTGCGTCCCGGCGAGCAGGTGGCCGTTGACGCCGCCGCGGACCGGCTGCACATGTTCGACCAGGCCAGTGGTCACCGGCTGCGCTGGCGGGCGCCCGACGTCTCGCCCTCCCCACCGGCCTCCTTGTCCCCACCGTCTTCTTCCCCACCGTCTTCGCCTCGCGCGGTGTTCGCCTCGCGCAGCGCTCGTCCCGTGTAAGGAGCACCACACGTGAAAAAATCACGCTGTTCCGGCGGTATCGCGGCGGCTCTCGCCCTCGCGCTGGCCGCGGCCGCCTGCGGGGGGAGCAGCCCGGCCGCCAGCTCGCCCACGGCCGCCGCGACGGTCCCGGAACTCAGGCCCGACCAGCAGGTTTCGATCGTTTTTGAAAGCTACAACCTGGCCCAGGCCGGACCGTGGACCGACACCTTCACAGACATGATCAAAAAATTCCAGGTGGCTCACCCCAATATCACGGTGACGGCTCAGAAGCCCGCGACCGCGACCGCGAGCGGTTACGGCTCGGCCGCGGCCGCCAGCGTGCAGCGCCAGATCGCGGCCGGCAACCCGCCCGACGTCGGGCAGCTGGTCTTCGGTGACCTCTTCTACGCGGTGCGGGGGCTGGGGGCGACGCCGCTGGACACCGTGGTGGGCCATGACGCGGTGCAGGCGAACTTCGGCGGCACGCACCCGTTTGCAGCAACCGCGCGCACCCTCGGCGATGTCGACGGCAAAACCTACGGCATCCCGTTCGTCTTCTCCACGCCGATCCTGTACTACAACGCCAGCCTGTTCACCCAGGCCGGCCTCGACCCGGCCAAGCCACCGAGCACCTGGGCCGAGGTCAAGACGGCCGCTCTCGCCATCAGGAGCAGGACCGGCAAGGACGGCGCCTACATTGACTGCCTGACCAAGAAGGCCGGCGACTGGTGTTACCAGTCCCTGGTCGACTCCAACGGCGGATCAGTGATCTCCACCGACCGCACCAGGCTCACCTTTGCCGACCCTCCCGCGGTCGACGCCGTCACGATGGCGCAGGACCTCGTGCGGTCCGGCGCGACCCCGAAACTCTCCCAGGAGCAGGCGTACCCCGCGTTCGCACGCGGTGAGATCGGCATGATCCTGGAGAGCAGCGCGGCCGAGGCCACGTTCCGCAAGGGCGCCACCGGCGCGAGTCCGCCGTGGGATCTGCGGGCCGCACAGATGCCGAGCTTCGACGGCAGGACCGTGGAACCGACAAACTCGGGGGCAGCGCTGGTCATGTTCGCCAAGGACCCGGCCAAGCAGCGGGCCGCCTGGGAACTCATGAAGTTTCTGACCAGCGACGAGGGGTACGTCCAGCTCACCAGCAAGATCGGCTACCTGCCGCTTCGCACGAGCCTGCTGGACGACCCCGCCGGGCTGAAGGACTGGGCGGCAAAGAACCCCCTGATCAAGCCGAACATCGACCAGCTCGCTCGGCTGCGGCCAGCGGTGGCGTTCCCGGGCGACAACTACGTCCAGATCAAGGACACGATGCTGGAGGCCGTCGAGAGCGTCGTCTACAGCGGGGCTGACGCGCGGTCCACGCTGGCCGCGGCTCAGGACCGGGCGACAAAACTGCTACCGAAAGCGTGACACCCGCTCCGCGGGCCGCGGGCACGACGTGGCTGGCCCGGCTCCTCGACCAGGTGCCGTCACGGCGGAACCAGCCGGCATGTTCGTGACACTCGCCGCTGTCGAGGCACCGGAGGTTCCCGCCTCGTACCCGGCGGCCCGGCCATCGGCCGCCCGCCGGGTACGCCGTGCGCTGCCGCCCTTCCTCTACCTCACGCCAGGCCTGGGCTGCCTGGCGGTCTGGACCTACCGCCCGTTGGCCGAGGCCGCGCGGCTGTCGTTCTATTCGTGGAACCTCCTGCCGAGCAGACCAAAAGTCCCGGTCGGGCTGGACAACTACGCCGATGTGCTCCAGCTCCCGCAGCTGCGGTCCTCATTGTGGCTGACGGTGACAATAATCGTCTGCCTACTGCCGTTCTCAGTCGTCCTGCCCACCATTGTCGCCCTGCTCACCCAACAGGTCCGCGGCCGCGCCAACGCGGTCTACCGCGCGCTCGTCTTCGCGCCGGTACTGGTCGCGCCGGTGGCAAGCGCGGCAATCTGGGAATGGCTGCTGGACCCGCGGCATGGCGGGGTGGACCGCCTGCTGGGCAGCCCGGTCAACTGGCTGCACGAACGCGGCCCCGCCCAGCTCGCCGTCATCGTCATCACCGGCTGGCATCTGCTCGGTTTCGCGGTCCTCGTGGTCGCGGCCGGGCTCGCCGGCATCAACGACGACTACGCGGCGGCTGCCCAGCTTGACGGCGCGACGCGGCGCCAGATCATCCGTTGGATCACGTTGCCGCTGCTGTCGCCGACCCTGGTGCTGCTGGCTCTCATGACCGTGCTGCTGTCCGGTCAGCTGACCTTTCCGCTGATCGACACACTCACCCAGGGCGGCCCCGGCGACGCGACGACCAACGTCTACTACCTGCTCTGGGAATACGGCTTCAAGAGCTTCAACGCGGGCCTCGCCGCCGCCGCCGGCCTGGTGTTCTTCCTGGGTTTCGGGATGGTCGCCGGCTGCCTCGTGTGGTTGTTCGAGAAGCTGAGCTTCCACGACAACTGATCGTCTCCTGATCGTCTCCAGTGACCGCCGGGAGCACCACGTCCCGATCAGAACACCGGCGGTTACAATATCTACGAGGAGTAACCGATGGCTGTCTCCACGACGGCAGTGACGGCAGCCGCGGCCGGCATGCCCGGCGAGCGCCGTGGTGAGGGCCGCCGTCCCGGCGAGACCGACGGCCCGGTCGGCGGCGGATCGCCGCTGGGATCGTTCATCGGCCATGCCGTGCTCACGCTCCTGAGCCTCGCGTGCGTCCTGCCGATCGGCTGGATGTACGCGACGTCGCTGCGGCGCCCCAGCGACGTCTACGCCACCTCGCCGCTGCCCTGGCCGCTGTCGGTCGGTAACTACCGGCACGCGGCGGAGGTGATCCCGATCGGGCCGATGCTGTTCAACACGTTCGCCGTGGCGGCGCTGACCGCGCTGGGGCAGCTCCTGACCGGTCTGCTCGCGGCGTACGCGTTCGCGGCCTGGCGCTTTCCCGGGCAGCGGCCGCTCTATCTGCTGTTCGTCGGGACGTGGCTGGTGCCGTTCCAGGTGACGATGGTGCCCAACTACACGCTGCTGTTGCGGCTGGGCCTGCTGAACACGCTCGCCGGAGTTGTCATCCCGACGCTGTGCACGGCGCTGAGCGTCCTGTTGCTGCGCCAGCACATGGAGAGCTTCCCCAAGGAACTGCTTGAGGCGGCCCGCATGGACGGGCGATCCTCCTGGTCGGTGCTGTGGACGGTCGTCGTGCCCAATCTGCGGCCCGCGCTGGCGGCGCTCGGCATCGTCCTGTTCATCAACGCGTGGAACGAGTACTTCTGGCCCGCGATGGTTCTCCAACGGGCGAACTCCATGATCCAGCTTGGGCTCCGTGGCTTTCTCGGGGGGACCGAGGGCAACGACTGGGGCGGTCTCATGGCCGCCTCAGGGCTCGCCTGCCTGCCGATCTTCGCTCTCTACGTGCTGCTCCAGCGGCACATCGTCAGCGCATTCATCCACTCCGGCCTGAAATGACCTCGTCACAGGCCAAGGGTCACAGGTCAAGGGTCAGCCAGGGCGAACGGGCACGCGACACGCAGACCATCATCGTCCGGCCGGCCACGCGCTCGCCCCGCGACAGCACCGAGTCCCGGTGGTCGACGTCACCGGCCAGGACGCCCGTCTCGCAGCTGCCGCAGGTACCCTCACCGCACGACCAGGGCACCTCAACACCCGCCGCGCTCAGGACGTCCAGCAGGGATTCGTGTGCCCGCACCCGCACGGCCCGCCCGCTGCGTTCGAGGAACACGTCGAACTCCTGGTCACGGGTGGGGGCGCCCACCACCGGACGAGGCTGGAAGCGCTCCATGTGCAGCCTGCCGGCCGGTCGGTCACCCCATTCCCGCTCGACCGCGGTGAGCAGGGCCTCGGGCCCGCAGCAGTAGAGCAAAGCGTCGGAGCCCAGCCGTTGGAGGATCTCGGCGAGCGGCAGCGGCCCGCGCTCGTCCTCGGGCCAGACGTCGACCCGGCCGCCGTAGGGCGCGAGCTCGTCCAGGAAGGCCATGCGCTCGCGGCGACGCCCGCCGTACCACAACGTCCAGTCCGCGCCCTGCGCGGCGACTGTCCGGATCATCGGCAGCAACGGCGTGATCCCGATCCCGCCAGCGATGAACAGGTACCGGTGCGCCCCGGCAAGCGGGAAGTTGTTGCGTGGCTCCCCCACCGCCACCAGGGCGCCGGCCCGGACCTGCTCATGCAGGTGGCGCGAACCGCCGCGGCCCGGCTCCGCCCGCAGCACGGCGATCCGCCAGCGCGCGCGGTCGGCTGGATCTCCACACAGCGAGTACTGTCGTACCATCCCCGGAGCGACAAAAAGATCAACATGTGCTCCGGGCGTCCACGGCGGCAGGTCCGCGCCAGTGGGGTCGGCGAGGATGAACGACATCACGTCGGTGCTCTGGGCCGTCGCCTCGACCACCCGCAGCCGTGACCACCGCGCCCGGGGCACGGGCACGATCGGTGCTGTCAGGTCTTCTTCGGCGGGTGTGTGCACAGCGACTCCTTTATCCACCGGCGACCAGGTCGCCGACCAGCGAGGTGTCGTGACGCGCCGCGACGAAGACGGGATGCGTGAGCACCTGGGCGAGGAAGGAAGCGGTGGTGGCGACCCCGGGACCCGCGATGCGGAGCTCATCGAGCGCGCACCGCATCCGCACGATCGCCGAGTCACGGTCCGGCGCCCAGACGATCAGCTTGGCCAACAACGAGTCGTAGACCGACGGGATCCGGTAGCCGGGGAAGACATGGCTGTCAACCCGGACGAACGGGCCAGCGGGCAGCTGGCACTCCGCCAGGACACCGGGTGTCGGCGCGAAACCACGGCCGGGGTCCTCGGCGTTGATCCGGCATTCGATGGCGACGCCCCGGGGGCTCACCGCGTCCTGGCTGATGGCCAGCTTCTCCCCGGCCGCGACCCGGAACTGCTCGGCGACCAGGTCGATCCCGGTGACCATCTCGGTGACCGGATGCTCCACCTGGAGCCGGCAGTTGACCTCCATGAAGTAGTACGCGCCGCTGGCGTCGACAAGGAACTCGAAGGTTCCGGCGCCGACGTAGCCAGCGCAGAGCGCACCGTCCACCGCGGCCCGGCCCATGCGCTCGACCAGGCCCTCCGGTAGCCGCGGAGCGGGTGTCTCCTCGATGAGCTTCTGGTGCCGGCGCTGGACGGAGCAGTCCCGGGCGCCCAGGTACACGGCGTTGCCGTGCTGGTCGCAGAGCACCTGGATCTCGACATGCCGGGCGGAGGACAGGTAGCGCTCAACGTAGACCCGGCCGTCGCCAAAGATCACCTGAGCGCTGGCGCGGGTCTCGGTGTAGGCACGCAGGAACTCGTCGGGCTCGTGGACGATGCGCATCCCCCGCCCGCCACCGCCCGCGGCCGCTTTGATGATGACCGGATAGCCGATCTCGTCGGCGAACGCCTGGGCTTCCGGGGCGTGCTCGAGTGCCCGGCGGCTGCCGGGCAGCAACGGCAGGCCCGCGTCGACCATCATCGACCGGGCGACGGCCTTGTCGCCGAGGCGTTCCATCACCGCTGCCGGCGGCCCGATGAAGGTGATCCCCTCGGCCTGGCACACCTCGGCGAAATCCGGGTTCTCGGACAGGAAGCCGTACCCCGGGTGGATGGCGTCCGCCCGGGTCAGCCGGGCCGCCTCGATGATCGCCGGGATGTTCAGGTAACTCCTGCGGGCCGGGCCCGGCCCGATGTGAACCGCCCGGTCGGCCATGCGCACCACCGCGGAGTCCCGATCCTCGGTCGAGTAGACGGCGACGGTGCCGAGCCCGAGCTCCCGGCAGGCCCGCATGACACGCAGCGCTATCTCGCCGCGGTTGGCAATCAGGACTGTCGTGAACATCAGGTGCTCACACGGTCCGCCAGCGCGATCGAGAACAACCGCTGCCCGAACTCAACCGCGGCCGCGTCCGGCTGGATCACCTCGACGATCCGCCCCGGCTGGTCCGCCTCGACCGGGATCATCAGCTTCATCACCTCGATGATCGCGACCTGCTGGCCCGCGATCACTGTGTCGCCCTCGCCGACGAACGGCTTGGCCCCGGGCTCGGCGGCGCGGTAGAACGTCCCGACGGTCGGCGCGGTGATGTGGACGAGGTTCTCGCCGGGCGTCCCCTCGGCCGTGTCGCGCGGCTGCCCGGACACCGGTTCCGGAACCGGCCCGGCCGCCGTCACGACGGGGGCCCGCTGGACCGGCACGGACGCCGCCCGCGGCCGCTCACCATCGATGGCGCCGATCCCCGACTCAGGCTCGGGCCAGTACAGCTCGACCGCCACGTCCCCGGCGGTGACCCGGACCCGGCTGGGCAGCCGGTCGGTCTCGGCGCACAGGGCGACGGCGCTACGACGGACGGCGTCCAGCAGCGAGTCGACGGTCTCCCCCGCTGAGCGGAGGTAGGAAGCCGACGACGTTCCATTGATCGTGGTTGTGCTCATCAGACATGTCCTTACTCTCCGGGTCGCGTGCTCTCCTCGTGACGACCACCGTGCGGATGTGACGGGCCCGCGCCGAAACGGCGGAACCGGGCACGGCGCCGGGCCACCAGATCCGCCTGGCCCACCGACAGCAGCGGTCGCAGCGTGTCGGTCAGCGCATGGCGGATCGCGGTCGCGGCGTGCAGCGGGTCGGCGTCCGCGCCGCCTTCAGGTTCGGGTATCACACCGTCGATAACGCCGAGTGACAGCAGCTGGCGTGCATCGACCCGCAGCGCGGCCGCCGCCTGGGGCGCGGCCGCGGGATCGTTCCACAGGATCGCTGCGCACCCCTCCGGGCTGATCACCGAGTACACGGTGTTGGCGCACATCAGCACCTGGTCGGACACGGCGAGCGCGAGCGCGCCCCCACTACCGCCCTCACCGGTGACCACGCTGACCACCGGTACCGGTAGACCGCCCATCAGCTTCAGGTTCTCGGCGACGGCAACTGCCTGCCCCTGTTCCTCCGCCTCGATGCCGGGGTAGGCCCCGGCGGTGTCGATGAAGGTGACGACGGGCAGGCCGATCTTCGCGGCCAGCCGCATGATCCGAGCCGACTTGCGGTAGCCGGCCGGGGTCGGCATCCCGAACCTGTGCTCCGCCAGCTCCGCGACGGTGTGCCCCTTCTGGGTCCCGATCACCGCCACCGGGATGTCCGCCAACCGGCCCAGGCCCGCGACGATCGCCGGGCAGTCGGACGACCGGCGGTCGCCGTGGAGCTCGTTGAAGTCATCGATCATGAATGAGATGTAGTCAAGGGTCGTGGGCCGCCCGAGCCGCCGGGCCATCCGCACGACCTCCCAGGGATGGCGGACCGGCAGCGCCGCCGCCTCCCGGATGAGCGAGCCGCCCGCGGCGGGCACCGCGGCGGGCACCGCGGCGGGCACCGCGGCGGAGCCAGGACCGCCTGGTTCGCATCCGTTCTCCGTATGACCTGTCTGCGTATGACCCGCGGATCCGTGTCCGTCCGTCGCCGGCTCGGGGGCCGGTCCAGCCGGTTCGCCCGGCGGGGAACCGCCCGGAGCCGCGATCGAGAGTAACCGTGCGATCGCCGCCCGCAGCGCGCTACGCGGCTTGATCATGTCAACGATGCCGTGGGCAAGCAGGAACTCCGCGGTCTGGAACCCGGCCGGCAGGGTCTGCTTGATGGTCTGCTCGATGACCCGCGGACCCGCGAAGCCGAGCCGCGCCGCCGGTTCCGCGATGATGATGTCGCACAGGGTCGCGAAGGATGCGGCTACCCCACCGAAGGTCGGATCAGTGATCAGAGACAGGGTGAGGATGCCCGCCTCGTCCAGTTCGCCGAGCATGTTGCTGGTCTTGGCCATCTGCATGAGCGAGATGACGCCTTCCTGCATGCGCGCGCCCCCGGAGGCGGTCACGATCAGAAGCGGGACGCGTTCGCGCAACGCCAGTTCACCCGCCCGGGTGATGGCCTCCCCCACAACCGAGCCGAGGCTGCCGCCCATGAAGCGGAAGTCCATGGCCGCGACGATCACCGGATGCCCGTCGATCCGCCCCCGGGCACACCGCACCGCCTCGTCCAGCCCGGTCCGGGCTCGGGTCTCCCGCAGCCGGTCCTGGTACGGCTTGGAGTCGATAAAGCCGAGCGGATCGGCGTCAAACACGGGCATGGCCAGCTGTTCGATCGAATCCGGGTCGAGCAGCTGGCTGAGTCGCTCGCTCGCGGTCAGCGGCGCGTGCCAGCCGCAGTCGGCGCAGACCCGGTGCGCCTGCACGAACCTCTTGCCGTACAGCATGGCCCGACAGCCCCCACACAGGAACCATCGACCGGGTTCGCTGTCGCGGCTGGCCGGCGTTGCGTGCCCGGTCACCGGTACGCGCCGCGGTGCGGATTCGTTCGCCGCGGCCTGGTTCGCCGCGGCCCGCGGGGGCGGGCTCCCGTTGACCAGGGTCATGACCGTCCGCCCGCGGTCGCGAGCGGCACCGGTCGGTAGGTCGAGCAGGCCGCCGGGAGTTTCACCCCGGCGAAGCGGAGCTGGGCGACCCGGCCGGCGAATGCCGCGCCCGTCATGAGGTTCGCGGCGACGTCCACCACGCTTCTGTTCTCCACCGCCTCCAGATGGGTACCGCGGACCCAGGTGTTGAACGCGCCCGCGGCCGGTCCACACCAGATCTGGTAGTCGGTGACCCGCTCGGGATTCGCCCCGATGCACCAGAACGACGACAGCCCGAGATACCACCGGAAGATCAGCGCCATCTTCCGTTTCGGGTTCCCGTCAGCCCGGCGGATCTGCTCAGGGTCGCGTTCTTCGAAGTACTCGACGGTGTCGCGCCACACGTCCGCGAACGGCCGGCGCAGCACCTTGTCCTGGACCCAGGCCCGCTCCCCGGGAGGAAGATCCTCAATCCCCCCGTAAGCCTGGTACAGCTCGAACAGCCGCTTCGCCTTGGACGCGAACATCGTGCCGCGCCGCAGGACCTGCACCTCGACACCCATCTCAAACATGTCCGACGACGGCGCCATCGCGCAGTCGGTGCCCTCAGCCGCGCCGAGCAGCCGCTTCGCGCCGACGGACTGCCCGGACTCCACGCACGGCTGGTTGACCGAACCGGTGACCACATAGGCCGCGCCCATCGCGAACGCGGCGAACACGCTCGAGGGGGTGCCGAGCCCGCCGGCGGCGCCGACCCGGACCGGCCGGCGGTAGCCGCGCTCACGTACGGCCCGGTCCCGCAACGAAATGATCTCTGGCAGGAGCACGGCCAACGGCCGGCGGTCGGTGTGACCGCCGGAGTCCGCCTCCACGGTGATGTCGTCGGCCATCGGCACGAAACGGGCGAGCTCGGCCTGTTCGGCGCTGACCAGGCCGGCGCTGACGAGCGGCCGCACCAGCGTGTCCGGGGCGGGCGCCAGGAAAAGCTCCGCGATCTCGGTACGGGAGAGCTTGGCGAGGACCCGGTGGGCGATCCGGACCCCGCCAGCGGGATCCCGGCTCAGACCAGCGAGCCGGTACCGCACGATCTGCGGGGTGAGCTCGAGGAAGGCCGAGGCCTCCACGCAGGTCACCCCGTGTCGCAACGACAGCTCGACGATTGCCCGTTCCAGCTCCAGCTCGTTCGGGCTGTGGATCAGGTTGCAGGCGAACGGCAGCCCCGGCGCGGCCCGCCGGATCGCCGCCAGCGCCGCATCGATCTTGTCCGGTACCACGCCAGCGGCCCCGAACGACGCGAGGAACCCCGCCTTCGCCATCGCGACGACGAGACGCTCCGAGGCGATGCCGTTGGCCATCGCGCCAGCCATGTACGGGTAACGGACGCCGTGGTCACGGAGGAAGTCCGCTGCCCCCAGGCGGTGCGCGGGCATCGCCGGCGCCACGGCCAGAACACGTCCGCCGGACCGCCGCGCCGCGGTCTCGTCGTTGGTGGCGCCGATCCCGCCGGCGTGTTCCAGCACGAAACACGGCCGGTCCAGCGCGGCGAGAACCGCGTAGACCTCCTCGACGGTCCGTCCGATCGCGGCCGGGGTGGCCAGGACCGGCCCCGGCGGATAGCTGGTCACCATGGTGCCGCTCCCACTCCGTGCAGCTCGACCGCGATGTCGGTCAGCGCGTAGATACGCATGCCGGGCTTCCACACGCTGGCGTCGCCGACGACCCGGACCCGTTCGACGCCGCGGCGGACCTCCTTGAGGTGGACTTCCAGGGTCATCTCGCCGTCTGTGGGCAGGATCTGGCCGCGGTAGCGCCAGCTCATCGACAGATCCGTCGGCAGGACGAACCGGGGCTCGACCAGATCGGCGGCAAGCCCGCTGTCGACCAGCCACTCCTGCATCGCCTGGATGACCGCCTCGACACCGAGCGAACCAGGCATCACCGGGTCGAGCCAGAAGTGCAGCGCGAAGAACCAGTCGGACGGGTCGACCGGCCGTACCGCGCGCAGGTAGCCCTTACCGAAACGACCACCGCCGTCGACGACCTGGACGCTGTCAAGCATGGCGAGATGCCCCCGCGAGGACAGCGGGGCACCGGCGTCGCGCCGGCCCGCCACGTCGATCGTGCGGACCGCGCCCGGCGCTACCTCGGCGGTCTCCAGCCAGGTCGGCACGCAGGCACCGGAATCCAGCCCGTTCTGGTTCGCCAGGGCCGTGGCGTTGAAAAAACCGAACAGGGATTCCCCCCGGTAGAACGGCTCGCCGTCCACGGACAGCTCGTAGGAGAAGTTCTGCAGGACCGCACCGACCATGACGGTGGTGGACAGCAGGGTCGAGACCTGGCGGATCGTGCGGCCCCGCAGGTCCACCTGGCGCAGCAGGGTCGCTTCGCCGTCGAGGTTGCGCAGGCTGTAGTCCTCGTCCGGGCCGGTCAGGGTGGCACCCAGGTAGTAGCCCAGGAACAACGCGGACTGCAGCGATGTCTCCATATGGACGATGTTGGGCATCGTCGGGCTCGCGTACTCCTGGTAGTACCAGGCGTCCGCGGGTACGTCGTACTCGGTCCACGCGGTGGCGCCACCGGACAGCTCACCGCGTTGGCCGTCCACGATCATCACTCGATCGACCAGCGACAGCCCGCCGCCCGGCAGCCGGGTTGCCCGCCGGCCGAGGCAGGGGGCGAACTCCGGGCCGAGCGCCACGTCCAGGTAGCCGTGAGCGCTGTTGGCCATGTGCATCTCGTTGATCATCGCCGCCTCGCCGGCGGAGTTGACCCGGCCGAGAAAACCCGGCACCGCACCGCCGCGCAGTGGCGCCACCAACGTCCCCGGCTTCTCCCGGAGCTGGAGGTACAGGCCGCTGACCCGGGCGAGGACTCCCCCCGCGCCACGGAACTCGGCGTCGAGGCGGATGCGGGGGCGGGGCGCGAGACCAGCCACGGTGACATCGGCCACCAGCTCGCAGCCGGCGTCCCATCCCCCGGCGAACACGTCCACCGCCCAGTGAGCCACCTCTGGTTCAAGATCAATATTGCTGTCGGGCAGACAGACGTCGAAGCGGGCATCGGGTAGGCACAGCTGGAGGCCGAAGTACAACGCGAGCGTCTGCGCCGCCTGCCAGGCCGCCTCCAGCACCGTGACGGCGCTGACGGCGTCGCCAGCGGCC
>NZ_CAKJTR010000085.1:16977-20655 GCF_917627355.1 Protofrankia sp. Cj3
TCACCTCGTCGAGCAGCAGGAATCCGGCCGGGGGAAGCCGGAGCGAGGTGTTGCAGCCGCGCTGTTCGTAGCTGCTCCCGAACACGCCGGGGACATCACCGCCCGACAGCCTGGCGAGCTCCGCCGGGCCGAGGGCTGTCCGTGGGGTGTACGCGAGCGGCTTGAAGGCGAGGATGGTCGGCACCGGATCCGGTTCGGCCATGCCGAGCGGCGCACCGACCGGCACGGCCGCGCGCGGGCCTGCGACACCGTCGGGCACCGACAGCACCGGCCGCGGACCGGCATGACAGCGGACGGAGAACCCGGCGGTCCCATCGGGCGCCGGGGAGCCGGCCACCACCGCGAACCGCAGCGGCTCGTCCACCCGGGGAAGCTCGCCTTCGAAGACGACCGTGGCGTGCCGGATCTCCCAACCGGCCGCGGACGCCGTGCCACCCGCCGCCGCGAGGGAGGCGGAGCGCAGCACCGCGTCCCAGGCTGCCCGGACCAGCGTCGCGGGCGACACCCACCCGTCCAGGTCATAGCCAAGACCGGCGGCGGACGCCACGGCCACCTCGTACGCGGCCTCACCGCGGGCATCAACAGGACCGCCGAGCGCGGGAACGCCCGGGGCGCTCAGGGCCGCCGGGGCGCCCCGGACGGCCGCAACCGCCGGGGCGGGAACGGCCGGCGCAAGGGTGCCGGCCGGCTCCGGGTGGGGCAGCGGGCCGGTGTCCCGGCGGGACAGAGCCGGGCCCCGGAAACCCATCCTGGCGAGCGCGAGTTCCTGAAACGCCGCCTGCGTCCGCATCGCGCCGGCATGCGCCCTTATGATCTCTTCCCGAAAACCGCGCACCAGCTCCGCGGCCGGGTCAGCCATGGACACCGGAGCGGGCGCGGGGAACACCAGCGGGGCCGCGGGCCCAGCCGGTTCGGCGGTCGCGGCCGGCTGGGCCGGCTGGGCCCGCGGCACGCCATATGTGCTGGCATCGGCCGTGGGCACCGGCGCGGCGGCATCGGCCGGCCACAGCGGGACGCCGAACGGATCACCGTCGAACTGCAGCAGCTCGCCGCTTTCGTCAAGGCTCGCGGTCATCGGGTCGTCTCCGTTCGATCGGGGCCGGCGCGATCAGGGCCGACGCACCTGGGTGCACTGACCGATCTCGTCATGGCCGTGCCCGCGCGTCCCGGCGCCGGGCGCCCTCCCGGATCTTCTCAGCCATGTCGGGTGTGCTGATCAGCGAAACGTCGAGGAACCGCTGGAGCACAGCGCCATCGGGCGCGTGGACGGTGACGTCCACGGTCACCCCCATGGACGTGGAGCGCAGGTTGTCGGCCACCGCCACGAACGTGGCGTTGCCCGGCAGCGGCGCGAAGAACTGGACCCGCCCGATACCCAGCGGCAGGCAGCCGGCCCGCAGATAGGCGCGGCCCAGCACGTACGCCGCCTGGACGACGACATCCCCGAGCGCCGGGCTGTGCAGGCTGCCGGCGAAGGCACCAGCGGCCAGCGGGGTGTCCGGCAGCCGGCACTCCACCACCAGCCGGGTCCGGTCCTGGTGCAGCAGCCGCCGGATGCCCTGCAGCAGGACCCCGTGGAACAGGGTCCCGTCGGCGTAGCCGTCCAGGCCGTTCTCGGGTCCCTGCCCGAGCGGGTAGCCGGGCCAGGCAACGTCGGCTGGGGCTTGGTCGGGCGAGGCTGCGAGCACGAACACCCCGCCGTAGTGGGACGCCGGGAACGCGCCACCGGTGTCCGAACGGATCGCGGCCCGGATGACCAGCCGCCCGTCGACCACGCTGCCCGCGTCGGCTTCCAGCCGGTAGCCGCGCTCGTGCGAGCCGTCGAAGACGATCCCCTTGTGAACCTCGAAGTCACGCGCCTCGACGACCCGCAGGTCCCGGTTGGCCCGCTCGAGGCCATTGATCAGCCAGCCGAGCCCGGCCGTGGCGGGCAGCACCGGGTGGGCGCCGATCTGGTGGGCGTCCACCACCGGGTCCAGGTCGAAGCCGGTCAGCTCCCGATGACTGACGAAGGCCGGGGTGTCGATCGGCCCCGTGGCCGCCGCCAGCGGGACGGGATGACCGACCAGGACACATGCGTCGCCCGCGCGGGCCGCGCTGAACTGCTCGACGAACATCCGCGCCCCATCCGCGGGCGCCAGCAGGGGCACGCCCCGGGCGCGGAACATCTCCCGGAGCTCGGGGGTGACCATCCCACCGTCCCAGGCTCCCCAGTTGATCGCGACGGCCGCGCTGGCCGGCCGGCTGCGCCGCCAGCTGGCCGTAACCTTGTTCAGTGCTTCGTTCGCCGCCGCGTAGTCGCCCTGACCAGGGTTTCCGGCGATCCCGGCGATCGAGGTGAAGACGACGAGCTGGCGCAGGGGAGCCTGCGGGACGGCGGCCAGGACGTTGCCCAGACCGATGATCTTTGGTGCGAGGACTCCCCGCACGTCCGCCGCGCTTTTGTCCACGAGCATCGCGTCGGCGAGCGCACCGGCACCGTGCACGATGCCAGTGATCCGGGCCTCATGCTCGGCGAGAGCCGCCCGCGTGGCCGTGGCGTCGGCGACATCAACGCTGAGGTAGGCCGCCCGTGCCCCGGCCGCGGTCACGTCGGCGAGGGTCGCCCGGATCTCGCGCTGGGCGAGCAGATCGCGCAGGGCACGGTTGACCTCGCGCGGAGCCGGCGAACCGCCGTCCGCCCGCAGCCGCTCGATCAGCTTCGGCTTCAGCGCGCTGTCGGGCACCCCAGCGGCCCAGTCGGGTTCGTCGGTGAGTTCGGTGCGGCCGAGCAGGAGAAAGGCCAGCGGGCACACCTGCGCCAACGCCCGCACGCACAGAGCCGTTACACCACGCGCGCCACCGGTGACAACCAGGGTGTCCTCGGTGCCGACGCTGAGGTCAGTGAGATCAACCGGGACCAGATCAAGGTCTTCGTACCGCACCGTCCACCGCTGCCGTTCGGCATCGACACCGACCTCGGCGACGTCACGGGCGGCGTCGTCCAGCTCCCGCAGCACGGCCTCCGCCGCAGCGTCGTCACCGAGCGCCGGGCTCAGGTCGAGCGCCCGGCAGAACAGCGCCGGCATCTCCCGGGCAAGGGTCTTCACCAGCCCGGTGGCCCCGCCCAGCACCGCGGCCGCCATGGCGCGCTCCCCGCTGTGGCCGAGGATGCCGTCAAGCCGGCTCACGGTCACAAAACTGGCCCGCGTTCCCGTGTCAGCGGTCTCCCGCAGGGCACCGGCAATCCGCCCGGCGGCCCGTACCGTCTCAGCGAGCCGACGGGTCGCGTCGTCCCACCGCTCAGGCTGGCCGAGCAGCGTCAGGCACAGATCGATCCGGGGTGATTCGGCCAGGACCTCGGCAAGCTGCCTGTCGAGGTCCTGGCCATCCCAGTCCAGGAATGCGTCCCCGGCGGAGGTCGCCGGGCTCCCCAGCGTCCGGTGACAGACATCCCAGCCACGGCGCTCGAGCTCGCGGACGATCGGGGCGGCGAGCTCGTCACCATGATCAAGAACTACGGCGACCGGCGCGGCCGCATACGCTCCCTCGAGCCGGTCGATCGCGGGCAGCCGCCACGTCTGCGCCGTCAGCCGGCGGGCCTCGCCCGGAGCCGGCGCAGCGGGCGACGCAGCGGGGGAAACCGCGGGGGAAACCGCGGGCTGCGCCCGCTGACCGGCAGGAGCAGCGGCCGGTCCC